>NZ_JBSGAH010000012.1:0-260374 GCF_053600675.1 Streptomyces sp. NPDC005004 | reverse complement strand
GGTTACATTCCGAACCCGGAAGCTAAGCCTCACAGCGCCGATGGTACTGCAAGGGGGACCTTGTGGGAGAGTAGGACGCCGCCGAACTCCTTTTGATAGGGCTGGTCCCTGAACTTCGGTTCAGGGACCAGCCCTTTTTTGTTTTGCTTAACTTTACGTTCACATTGCCCCCGAAGCATGGGGCCATGGCTACCGCTGAAATGCTCAGGGCCGCCGGCGTGGGTGCCGGTCACGAGGTCGTCGTACCGGCCTTCGGGAACGCGGAGATCGCCGAGGCCGTGACCCGCACGGGCGCGCTGCCGGCCTTCGCCGACATAGACCCCGTCACTTACTGCCTGGACACCGCTGCCGTGGAGGCGGCGATAACTCCGCGCACCGCGGCCCTCGTTGTGGTGCACCGCTTCGGACGGCGGGCGGACACCCGGGTGTTGCGCGAGGTCGCCGCGCGGCACGGGCTGTTCGTGCTGGAGCACGGCGAGTCCGAGACGCCGTACGACGAGCTGGCCTCCCGTCGGGAGCGGGCCGCGTACCTCGACGCGCGGCTCAAGGGTGTGCGTACGCCGGCCGGAGGCGCGGGGCACACCTATCAGCAGTACGTGGTGCGGGTGCCGGGCAACGGAAGGCCGGACCGGGACGCTTTCGCGCGAGCCTTGCGGGCCAGGGGAGTTGACTGCCGGGTGCCGGTGCGGACGCCCGTCCACCGGCTGCCCGGATTCCGGCGCGGTGTGTCGCTGCCGGAGACCGAGCGGGCCGCCGACGAGACGCTGGCGCTGCCCGTGGACGCCGCGCTGACCAAGCGGGAGATGCACCGGATCGCCGCTGCCTGCAACGCGCTTGGCGGACTTCTTCAGCCCGCTTGATGATCGGCCCCGAACGGATTTGGGAACCCGTGCGTGTTCGGGGTACGATCTTCTTGTTGCCGCGAGGGAAACCTCGAAAGCGACAAGGCCCCTATAGCTCAGTCGGCAGAGCGTCTCCATGGTAAGGAGAAGGTCAACGGTTCGATTCCGTTTGGGGGCTCAGCGAAAAAGACCCCGCCCGAATGGGCGGGGTCTTTCGCATGTCCGGGAGCAGGCGCGGGGGCCGGGGCCCCGGGCCTCAGTCCTGCTGGAGGCCCGGAACCCGCATGGCCAGGATCGCCATGTCGTCGGACGGGGCGTCGGAGGCGAAGCGCTCCACCGCGCGCAGGATGCGGGCGGCCACCGCGCCCGCGGTGAGTCCCGTGCACGTGGTGAGGACGTCGGCGAGGCCGTCGTCGCCCAACATGCGCGCGCCCTCACGGCGTTCGGTGACGCCGTCCGTGACGCACAGGAGCACGTCGCCGGGGTCGAGGGTGACCGTCTGCTCGTACAGCTCCAGGTCCTCGATCACGCCGAGCAGGGGCTGCGGTTCGGCGGCGGCCTCCACCGTGCCGTCCTGACGCAGGCGCAGCGGGAGCGGGTGGCCCGCGCAGACCACCTTCATCTCGGCACCGCCGTCGGCCTGGGGGCGCAACTCGCCGTAGAGCAGGGTGAGGAAGCGGCTGCGGTCGCCCTCGTCGAGGATCGCGGAGTTGAGGCGCTCCAGGACCGCCGGGCCGCTCAGGCCCTCGCGGGCCAGCAGGCGCAGGGCGTGCCGGGCGAGGCCGGTGACGGCGGCGGCGTTCGGGCCGGTGCCGCAGACGTCGCCGATGGCGAAGCCGTAGGCTCCGTCGCCGATCGGGAAGAGGTCGTAGAAGTCGCCGCCGACCTCGTTGCCCTCGCCGGCCGCGCGGTAGATGACGTCGACCTCGACGCCGTCGATGTGCGGCAGACCCGGGGGCAGCAGGCTGCGCTGGAGGGACTGGCTGATGGCCGTGCGCTCCGAGTACAGGCGGGCGTTGTCGAGGGCGAGCGCGGCGCGGCGGGAGAGGTCCTCGGCCAGTTCCAGGATCTCCTGGCGGAAGTGTTCGTCCGTGGGCTTGCCGAGGGTCAGCATCCCGATGACGCGGTTGCGGGCGACCAGCGGCAGGACCACGGTCTCGCCACCGACGGCGGAGGCGGTCGCCAGGGTCGGGCCGATGCTCGCGGTGAGCTGCTGTGCGGGGCCGCCGCCGAGTCCCAGGCTGCGCATGGAGCTGCGCAGGGCCGCCTGGTGGGCGACCTCGCCGGGCAGCGGCCAGACCTGGGCGCCCGGAGTCAGGACCGGCTCGGGCGGGGGGATCTTCGACAGCAGGGACTTGATGCCGTCGATGAGTTCCTCGTCCTCGTGCAGGACGTACGACAGATAGGGGTCCGAGGCGGGGTCGGCGATCGTGTAGACCGCGCACCAGGTGGCCAGGGTCGGGACCGTCATCTGGGCCATGAGGGCCAGTGTCTGGTCGCGGTCGAGGGTGCCGGCGAGCAGGTCGGACGCCTCGACCAGGAAGCTGAGCGAGCCGCGGCGCAGCCGCTCCAGTTCGCCGAGGCGGGCCGATTCGACGGCCAGGGCGATGCGGTCGGCGGCGAACTGCAGGCGCAGCGCCTCCTCGTTGGAGTAGCGGCCGGGTGCCTCTGCGGCGACGCCCAGGGAGCCGGTGAGGCGGCCCTCGACCTTGAGCGGCACCGTGACGACCGAACGCATCCCGGTGCCGGCGAGGAGGGGGACCGCGCCGGGCACGGAGGTCAGGTCCTCGTGGACGGCGGGCATCCGGGCCGAGCCGTAGCGGCCGGGACCCGCCTCGACGGGGACGCGGGCGAAGCGCTGGCGGGCGGAGGGCAGGCCGGTGGAGGCGCGGACCTCCAGTTCGGTCTCGTCGTCGGTGGCCAGGAGCAGGAAGGCGGAGTCGCCGTCGAGCATGTCGCGGGCGCGTTCGACCGTGCGCTGGAGGAGGCCGTCGAGGTCGTCCGGGGCGGGGGAGCCGATGAAGACCTCGAAGGGGTCCGCGCTCGGACCGTCGGCGCCGCCCTGGTCGCCCGCGGGTCCGCGGGAGGGGGTCTGGAGGACGGCGCGCTCGTGGTCGCGGACCAGGAGGCAGACGGTGGAGGGCTCGCCCTCGGTGTCGCGGACTCTGAGGTGGGAGGCGTAGACGGGGGTGACGCGGCCGTCGGCGCGGCGGACGCCGTAGCTGCCCTCCCAGCGTGAGAGCTGGAGCGCCTCGGCGATACCGGTGCCGGTGCCCGGGGTGTGCGGCCAGGCGGCGAGGTCGGTGAGGGGCTTGCCGACGACCTCGTCGGCCGCGTACCCGAAGAGTTCCTCGGCGTCCTCGTTCCAGGCGCTGACCGAGCCCTTGCGGTCGATCTGCAGGACGGCCACGCGGACCCGGCCGTCGGCGGTGGGCAGCAGGTCGGGGGGCAGGGCGGGGCCGGCGGTGCGGGTGCCGAGCGGGCGTTCGGGCAGGTCGAGCTGGAACCAGACGTTCTTGTGGGTGGAGGTGTACTCCACGCCCCAGCGGGAGGCGAGGGCCGCGCAGAGCTGGAGGCCGCGGCCGCCCTCGCGGTCGGGGCTGCCCATGACCGCGTGGGCGTTCTGCAGCGGGACCTCGCGCTCGGGGTAGCGGTCGGAGACCTCGATGCGGACGCCGGGCTCGGTGCGCAGGCACAGGACCTCGGCCTCGGTGCCCGCGTGGACGACGGCGTTGGTCACCAGTTCGCTGGTGAGGACCACCGCGTCGTCGACGATGTCGGCGAAGCCCCAGCCCTGGAGGGTGTCGCGGACGAAGGACCGGGCGGTCGCGACCGATCGCCCCACGGGCTCGAAACTGGCGGCCGCGCGCGCGGTGATCACAGAACTCCCTGACCTGTCGTCTACGTGCAAGGCGATGGGACCGGCCGGCTCGCGCCGCTGTCGCGGCATCCGCTCGCCCTTCGGCCCCTGCTCCGGGGTCTGTTCTCCCGGGATCGCTCCGGTCATGCTCCGCGGCCGCCCCTCCGATAACCGCTCTTCGTCGTCTCGGCGCAGGGCCGAGCGGGCCGGTGCGGCTGGACAGCCCGGTGCAAGGTTACTTACCTTCGCCGTCCGAGCGGATGCCGGTCACCGGTGTTTACCCCCCAGGGTGTGCGGACGATGTGCGAAGCTGCCGAACTGTTATGGCCTGGTTCGGCCGGGGTGAAACACTGGGCAGGATTTCGATGAAGGTCCGGCCGGACCGCGTGTGCTCCGTGAGCGATGGGCAGCAGCCCCTGGTGCGGCCGGAACTTCGCGGACAGCGGTAACGGCAGGAGTGCCGAGCGGCCGTAGGGGCCGGGCGGTGACGAGTACGCGGAAGCAATCCGGGGCGCCGGCCGGCGGCGCACCGGGCCGGCGCGGCCGGGCACGGCAGTGACGGTCTACCCCTCCGGGAGGGACACAGTGGAGTCTGGCGCGGCGACGCGGGGCACGAAGACGCGCGCGAAGGGCGGACCGTCCGCGCGGAGGGGCGGGGGCACCACCGTCGTGGACACGGCTGCCCTGAACCGGTTGCTGTCGGCTCTGGAGGCCATGCGGGACGGCAATTTCCGCAAGCGGCTCACGGTGTCCGGCGACGGGGTGATGTCGGAGATCGCGGCGGTCTTCAACGAGGTCGCCGACCGCAATCTGCATCTGACCGGTGAGCTGGCGCGCGTGCGGCGCATGGTCGGCCGCGAGGGCAAGCTCACGGAGCGGCTGGAGACGGGGGCGTGCGAGGGCTCCTGGGCGGCCGCCGTGGAGAACTCCAACGCGCTGGTCGACGAACTGGTGTGGCCGGTCTCGGAGGTCAGCCGGGTGCTGACGGCGGTCGCGGAGGGCGATCTGTCGCCGCGCATGGATCTGCGCACCGAGGCGCCGGACGGGACCGGGCATCCGCTGCGGGGTGAGTTCCTCAAGGTGGGCCGGACGGTCAACAACCTGGTGGATCAGCTCTCCACGTTCACCGACGAGGTGACGCGGGTGGCCATCGAGGTCGGCACCGAGGGCAAGCTCGGCGGTCAGGCCAAGGTACGGGGCATGTCGGGTTCGTGGAAGGACCTGACGGAGTCGGTCAACACGATGGCGAACCGGCTGACCGCGCAGGTGCGGGACATCGCCCTGGTGACGACGGCTGTCGCGAGCGGTGATCTCTCGCGCAAGGTCACCGTGCAGGTGGCCGGCGAGATGCTGGAGCTGAAGAACACCGTCAACACGATGGTGGAGCAGCTCTCGTCCTTCTCCTCCGAGGTGACGCGTGTCGCCCGCGAGGTGGGCACGGAGGGCATCCTGGGCGGTCAGGCGCAGGTGCCGGGCGTGGCCGGTGTGTGGAAGGAGCTGACCGACTCCGTCAACACGATGGCCGGGAACCTCACCGCGCAGGTGCGCGGGATCTCCCAGGTGACGACGGCGGTCGCGAACGGTGACCTGTCGCAGAAGGTGACGGTGCCCGCGCGCGGCGAGGTCGCGCAGCTCGCCGAGACGATCAACCAGATGACCGAGACGCTGCGGATCTTCGCGGACGAGGTCACGCGGGTGGCCAACGAGGTCGGCGCCGAGGGGCGGCTGGGCGGGCAGGCCAATGTGCCGGGCGCGGCGGGCACCTGGAAGGACCTGACGGACTCGGTCAACACGGTCTTCCGGAACCTGACCACGCAGGTGCGCGACATCGCGGCCGTGACGACGGCCGTGGCGAACGGCGATCTGTCGCAGAAGGTCACGGTGGACGTGGCCGGCGAGATGCTGGAGCTGAAGAACACCGTCAACGGCATGGTGGACCAGCTCTCGGCGTTCGGTGCCGAGGTGACCCGGGTCGCGCGGGAGATCGGCGTCGAGGGTGAGCTGGGCGGTCAGGCGCAGGTGTCCGGTGCGGCCGGTACCTGGAAGGACCTGACGGACTCGGTCAACACCGCGTTCCGCAACCTGACCGGTCAGGTGCGCAACATCGCCCAGGTGACGACGGCGGTGGCCAACGGCGACCTCTCGCAGAAGGTCACCGTGGACGTCTCCGGCGAGATGCTCAAGCTGAAGAACACCGTGAACACCATGGTGGACCAGCTCTCCAGCTTCGCCGACCAGGTGACCCGGATGGCCCGCGACGTGGGCACGGAGGGCCGCCTGGGCGGTCAGGCCCGGGTGGACGGCGTCTCGGGCACCTGGAAGGAGCTGACGGACTCCGTCAACCTCATGGCCAACAACCTGACCATGCAGGTGCGCAACATCTCCCAGGTGACGACGGCCGTGGCGCGCGGCGATCTGTCGCAGAAGATCGGCGTGGACGCGCGCGGGGAGATCCTGGAACTGAAGAACACCATCAACACGATGGTGGACCAGCTCTCCGCCTTCGCCGACCAGGTGACCCGGGTCGCCCGGGACGTGGGTACCGAGGGCCGGCTCGGCGGTCAGGCTCAGGTGCCGGGCGTGGCCGGTGTGTGGCGCGACCTCACCGAGTCGGTGAACGGCATGGCGGGCAACCTCACCGGCCAGGTGCGCAACATCGCGCAGGTCGCGACCGCGGTGGCGCGCGGCGACCTCTCCCAGAAGATCACCGTGGACGCGCGCGGGGAGATCCTGGAGCTGAAGAACACGCTGAACACGATGGTGGACCAGCTCTCCTCGTTCGCGCAGGAGGTCACGCGCGTCGCCCGTGAGGTGGGCACGGAGGGCATCCTCGGCGGTCAGGCCGAGGTCCAGGGTGTCTCGGGCACCTGGAAGGACCTCACGCAGTCCGTGAACTTCATGGCGAACAACCTGACGAGCCAGGTGCGCAACATCGCCGAGGTCACGACGGCCGTGGCCAAGGGCGACCTGTCGAAGAAGATCACCGTCGACGCCAAGGGCGAGATCCTCGAACTGGTCACCACGGTCAACACCATGGTGGACCAGCTCTCCAGTTTCGCCGAGCAGGTGACCCGGGTGGCCCGTGAGGTGGGCACCGAGGGCATCCTGGGCGGTCAGGCGCACGTGCCGGGTGTCACGGGCATCTGGAAGGACCTGAGCAACAACGTCAACCTGATGGCCAACAACCTGACCATGCAGGTGCGCAACATCTCGCAGGTCGCCTCGGCGGTGGCCAACGGCGACCTGACCCGTCAGGTGACCATCGAGGCGCGCGGCGAGGTGGCGCAGCTCGCGGACACCATCAACATCATGGTGAAGACGCTGAGTTCGTTCGCGGACCAGGTCACCAAGGTGGCCCGCGAGGTGGGTACGGACGGCATCCTGGGCGGTCAGGCGCACGTTCCCGGTGTGGCGGGCACGTGGAAGGACCTCACCGAGTCGGTGAACGGGATGGCGTCCAACCTGACCGGCCAGGTGCGCAACATCGCCATGGTGACGACGGCCATCGCCAAGGGCGACCTGACCAAGAAGATCGACATCGATGCCCGGGGCGAGATCCTGGAGCTGAAGACGACGATCAACACGATGGTGGACCAGCTCTCGTCGTTCGCCCAGGAGGTGACCCGGGTGGCCCGTGAGGTGGGCACCGAGGGCATCCTGGGCGGTCAGGCGCGCGTGCGGGACGTGGACGGCACCTGGCGGGACCTGACCGAGTCCGTGAACGAGATGGCCGGGAACCTGACCCGGCAGGTGCGCGCGATCGCCAAGGTCGCCACGGCCGTGACGCGCGGCGACCTGAACCTGAAGATCGACGTGGACGCCTCCGGCGAGATCCAGGAACTTCAGGACTCCATCAACAAGATGATCGCCAATCTGCGCGACACCACGATCGTCAACAAGGAACAGGACTGGCTCAAGGGCAACCTGGCCCGGATCTCCGCGCTCATGCAGGGGCGCCGTGATCTGAAGGACGTGGCCTCGCTCATCATGAGCGAGCTGACGCCGGTGGTCTCGGCGCAGCACGGCGCGTTCTTCCTGGCGATGCCGCTGGTGGACGGCCAGGAGATCGGCGGCGACTCCGAGGACGGGTACGAGCTGCGGCTGCTGGGTTCGTACGGCTGCACGACGGGGGCGATGCCGACGTCGTTCCGTCCCGGCGAGGGGCTGATCGGCGCGGTGGCGCAGGAGAAGCACACGCTGCTCGTCGAGCCGCCGGCCGGCTACCTCAAGATCACCTCGGGCCTTGGCGAGGCGCGGCCCGCGCAGCTGATCGTGCTGCCGGTGGTCTTCGAGGGCAAGGTGCTCGGCGTGATCGAGCTGGCGTCGTTCACCAGGTTCACGCACATCCAGCGGGACTTCCTCAGCCAGATCGCGGAGATGATCGCGACCAGCGTCAACACCATCTCGGTCAACACCAAGACCGAGCAACTGCTGGCGCAGTCGCAGGAGCTGACCGAGCAACTGCGTGAGCGGTCGGCGGAATTGGAGAACCGGCAGAAGGCGTTGCAGTCCTCCAACGCCGAACTGGAGGAGAAGGCCGAGCTGTTGGCCCGCCAGAACCGCGACATCGAGGTCAAGAACACCGAGATCGAGGAGGCGCGGCAGGTTCTGGAGGAGCGGGCCGAGCAGCTCGCGGTGTCGATGCGGTACAAGAGCGAGTTCCTCGCCAACATGTCGCACGAGCTGCGTACGCCGCTCAACTCCCTGCTGATCCTGGCCAAGTTGCTGGCCGACAACGCGGAGAGCAACCTCTCCCCGAAGCAGGTGGAGTTCGCGGAGACCATTCACGGCGCGGGCTCCGACCTGCTCCAGCTCATCAACGACATCCTCGATCTGTCGAAGGTCGAGGCGGGCAAGATGGACGTCTCCCCGACGCGGATCGCGCTGGTCCAGCTCGTGGACTACGTGGAGGCGACCTTCCGGCCGCTGACGGCGGAGAAGGGCCTGGATCTGTCGGTGCGGGTCTCCCCGGAGCTGCCCGCGACCCTGCACACCGACGAGCAGCGGCTGCTCCAGGTGCTGCGCAACCTGCTGTCCAACGCGGTGAAGTTCACCGACTCGGGCTCGGTGGAGCTGGTGATCCGGCCCGCCGGGACGGACGTACCGCAGTCCATCCGGGAGCAGTTGCTGGAGGCGGGCTCGCTCACCGATCCGGACGCGCCGCTGATCGCGTTCTCGGTGACCGACACCGGCATCGGGATCGCCGCGAGCAAGATGCGGGTGATCTTCGAGGCGTTCAAGCAGGCCGACGGCACGACCAGCCGCAAGTACGGCGGCACCGGGCTCGGCCTGTCGATCTCCCGCGAGATCGCCCAGTTGCTCGGCGGTGAGATCCACGCGCAGAGCGAGCCGGGCCGCGGCTCGACGTTCACGCTGTATCTGCCGCTGCACGTCAACGGGCTGCCGCCGCAGGGCTATTACCAGCAGTCCGTGCCGCAACTGGAGGCCGGTGAGCTGGTCGCCGCCTCCGAGGCGCGGGTGTCCATGGAGTTGTCGGCGGCGGAGACCGACACCCCGGCCGAGGTGAAGTCGTACCGGGAGACGCAGAACGGGCCCGCCGCGCTCTTCCGGCGACGCCGTCGCTCCGCGGCCCCGGAACCCCGCCTCGAGCTCCCGCAGGCGCCCGCCGGGCAGCAGGAGGGCGAGGCGCGGCCGGAGGCCGCCGTGCGGTTCGGCGGCGAGAAGGTGCTGATCGTCGACGACGACGTGCGCAACGTGTTCGCGCTCACCAGCGTCCTCGAGCAGCACGGACTGGCGGTGCTGTACGCCGAGAACGGCCGCGAGGGCATCGAGGTCCTTGAGCAGCACGACGACGTGGTGGTCGTGCTGATGGACATCATGATGCCGGAGATGGACGGCTACGCGACGACCACGGCGATCCGCAGGATGCCGCAGTTCGCGGGGCTGCCGATCATCGCGCTGACGGCCAAGGCGATGAAGGGGGACCGGGAGAAGGCGCTGCAGTCGGGCGCCTCCGACTACGTCACCAAGCCGGTCGACCCGGACCATCTGCTGGGCGTCATGCGACAGTGGATGCGGCCGGAATCGAACGGTGGCTGAGTGCCGGGAGATCCCGGCGCCGGGGCCGTGACTACAGTGTCGCGAGCCCCGGTGACGGTGCGACAGGTCGGGCTGTGACCGAGGACTCACATCCCCGCCAGGTGTCGGAATCCCGGATTCCGGGAACGCTCCGGGCCCGGCCCGCGTTTCCGCTCCGTGCACAGTGACATCACGGTGACAGGGTGTGGCGACGGGCGGGGTGCGGCTACGATGACCGGCACAAGGACGGGCGGCGAAAGGGAGTCGTCCCCTGGGGCGGCGCCCGGTGTACCGCCGGGGCGAGGAGGGCGGGCCATGGTGCAGAAGGCCAAGATCCTCCTGGTCGATGACCGGCCGGAGAATCTGCTGGCGCTGGAGGCCATCCTCTCGGCGCTCGATCAGACGCTGGTGCGGGCATCGTCCGGGGAGGAAGCGCTCAAAGCACTGCTCACGGACGATTTCGCGGTCATTCTGCTGGATGTCCAGATGCCGGGCATGGACGGTTTCGAGACGGCCGCGCACATCAAGCGGCGGGAGCGGACGCGGGACATCCCGATCATCTTCCTGACCGCGATCAACCACGGCCCCCACCACACCTTCCGGGGGTACGCGGCGGGCGCGGTGGACTACATCTCCAAGCCGTTCGACCCCTGGGTGCTGCGCGCCAAGGTGTCGGTGTTCGTCGAGCTGTACATGAAGAACTGCCAACTGCGCGAGCAGGCGGCGCTGCTGCGGCTCCAGTTGGAGGGCGGCGGCAAGAACACGGTCGCCGGCAAGGAGCCCGCCGGGCTGCTCGCGGAGCTGTCCGCGCGGCTCGCGGCCGTCGAGGAGCAGGCCGAGGCGCTCTCCAAGCAACTGGACGAGGAGTCGGCGGACGCGGCGGCGGTCGCCACGGCCGCCCATCTGGAGCGCAAGCTCACCGGGCTGCGACGCGCGCTGGACGCGCTGGAGCCGGGCGCGGACGGCGGGGGCGCGCCGCTGCCTCCGCAGAACTGACGTGCCGGGACCGGCGCCCGCTCCGTACGGGCGTCCATGAGGGCACGTCAGTTCCGTGCCCCGGCACGGGCGACACGAACGGGTGAAGCTCTGGGCACACGTGTCCGCCGTCGTCCTCACCGGTAACCTCACACCCATGGCCTCACGTCCCTCCGCAGCCAAGAAGCAGCCCGCCAGAAAGGCGGCCGCTCCCGCGAAGGCTCCGGCGAGGAAGGCCCCCGCGAAGAAGGCACCGGCCAAGAAGGCGGTCGCCAGGAAGGCCCCGGCACGCAAGCCGGTGCCGGCCAGGCCCGCGCCCAGCCCCACCGGGGGCGTGTACCGGCTCGTGCGCGCCCTCTGGCTGGGTCTCGCGCACGCGGTCGGCGCTGTCTTCCGGGGCATAGGGCAGGGCGCGAAGAACCTCGACCCCGCCCACCGCAAGGACGGCGTGGCGCTCCTGCTGTTCGCCCTCGCGCTGATCGTGGCCGCCGGGACCTGGGCCGATCTGCAGGGTCCGGTCGGCGACCTGGTGGAGATCCTCGTCACCGGCGCCTTCGGGCGGCTCGACCTCCTGGTGCCGATCCTGCTCGCCGTGATCGCCGTACGGTTCATCCGGCACCCGGAACAGCCGGAGGCCAACGGGCGGATCGTGATCGGCCTGTCCGCGCTCGTCGTCGGCGTCCTCGGCCAGGTCCACATCGCCTGCGGCTCGCCCGCCCGCAGCGACGGGATGCGGGCCATAAGGGACGCGGGCGGCCTCATCGGCTGGGCCGCGGCGACCCCGCTGACGTACACCATGACCGCGGTGCTCGCCGTACCGCTGCTGGTGCTGCTCACCGTGTTCGGGCTGCTGGTCGTCACCGCCACCCCGGTCAACGCCATTCCGCAGCGCCTGCGCGCGCTCGGCGTGCGCCTCGGCGTGGTGCACGACCCGGACGTCGACGCCTTCCACGCCGGGGAGTTCGCGGACTACGACGAGGAATGGCGCGAAGGCACCCCAGGACGCCCCAGGACGCGCCGGGGCGCCCCGGCGGGGCCCGACGCGGACGGCGCCGAGGAGGACGCCCTCGCGCGCCGCCGGAGCCGCCCCAGGCGCTCCGCCGCGCCCCAGCCCGACCCCCAGCGGCCGATGGACGCGGTGGACGTCGCCGCCGCCGCGGCCGCCGCGCTCGACGGCGCCGTACTGCACGGGATGCCGCCCTCCCCGGTGGTCGCCGACCTCACCCAGGGAGTGAGCACGGGCGACCGCGAGGAGACGACGCCGGTGCCGACGCCGTCCCCGGTGCCGGGCGCCCGTCCGAAGCGGGACACCTCCTCGGACTCCGGCAGCGTCCCCGACCTCACCAAGTCCTCCCCGCCGCCCGCGCCCCGCGAGATGCCCGCGCGCGCCGAACAGCTCCAGCTCTCCGGGGACATCACCTACGCGCTGCCCTCGCTCGACCTGCTCACCCGCGGCGGCCCCGGCAAGTCGCGCAGCGCGGCCAACGACGCGATCGTGGCCTCGCTGCGCACGGTGTTCAGCGAGTTCAAGGTGGACGCCGACGTCACCGGCTTCACCCGGGGCCCGACGGTCACCCGCTACGAGGTCCAGCTCGGCCCCGCCGTGAAGGTCGAGCGGATCACCGCGCTCACCAAGAACATCGCGTACGCCGTCGCCAGCCCGGACGTGCGGATCATCAGCCCGATCCCCGGCAAGTCGGCGGTCGGCATCGAGATCCCCAACACCGACCGGGAGATGGTCAACCTCGGCGACGTGCTGCGCCTCGCGGAGTCCGCCGAGGACGACGACCCGATGCTGGTCGCCTTCGGCAAGGACGTCGAGGGCGGGTACGTGATGCACTCCCTGGCCAAGATGCCGCACATGCTGGTCGCCGGCGCCACCGGCTCCGGCAAGTCGTCCTGCATCAACTGCCTGATCACCTCGATCATGATGCGCGCGACCCCCGAGGACGTGCGGATGATCCTGGTCGACCCCAAGCGCGTGGAGCTGACCGCCTACGAGGGCATCCCGCACCTGATCACGCCGATCATCACCAACCCCAAGCGGGCCGCCGAGGCGCTGCAGTGGGTCGTGCGCGAGATGGACCTGCGCTACGACGACCTCGCCGCCTACGGCTACCGGCACATCGACGACTTCAACCGCGCGGTGCGCGAGGGCAAGGTCACCCCGCCGCCCGGCAGCGAGCGCGAGCTGCAGCCGTACCCCTATCTGCTGGTGATCGTGGACGAGCTGGCCGACCTGATGATGGTCGCCCCCCGCGACGTCGAGGACGCCATCGTGCGTATCACCCAGCTCGCCCGCGCCGCCGGCATCCACCTGGTGCTCGCCACCCAGCGGCCCTCCGTGGACGTGGTCACCGGTCTCATCAAGGCCAACGTGCCCTCCCGGCTGGCCTTCGCGACCTCCTCGCTGGCCGACTCCCGCGTCATCCTCGACCAGCCCGGCGCCGAGAAGCTCATCGGCAAGGGCGACGGCCTGTTCCTGCCCATGGGTGCCAACAAGCCGACCCGCATGCAGGGCGCGTTCGTGACCGAGGAGGAGGTCGCGGTCGTCGTCCAGCACTGCAAGGACCAGATGGCGCCGGTCTTCCGGGACGACGTCACCGTGGGCACCAAGCAGAAGAAGGAGATCGACGAGGACATCGGCGACGACCTCGACCTGCTGTGCCAGGCGGCCGAGCTGGTCGTCTCCACGCAGTTCGGCTCCACCTCGATGCTCCAGCGCAAGCTGCGCGTGGGCTTCGCCAAGGCGGGCCGGCTGATGGACCTCATGGAGTCCCGGAACATCGTGGGTCCGAGCGAGGGTTCCAAGGCTCGTGACGTTCTCGTGAAACCTGACGAACTGGACGGAGTGCTCGCCGTCATCCGGGGGGAGTCTGACGGCTAGGACCCGCCGTGTGGCGGGCCCTAACACGCTGAAGGAGAGCGGGCCACCCGGCGTGTCGCTGTTGCGCCGGGTGGCCGCACCGCCGTGATCCACCCGTTAGATCTCGGCGGGCAACCGTTTCCCTTCGCAGTACGTCAAGTTGAGCGAGATGCGGGGTAGAGGTTTCTTTCGGGAGCCGATTCCCCCGTCCCGCCGTCGGACTGACCGGCCATTCCGATGGCGTACAAAGTCCCGTCGCCCGCTTGCCCCACCCTTTCGTACCCCGCCTAGACTGAACCCCCAGCACAGGTGGCTCACACGCTCGAAAGGCGCCCCCGTGTCCATCGGCAGCAACTCCCCCGAAGACGAGCGTCCGTTCCACGACGTACCCGACGACAAGCGCCCCTCCGTCGGCCATGCCCTCAAGCAGGCGCGCCTCGCCGCCGGTCTGACGGTGAGCGACGTCAGCAACGCCACGCGCGTCCGTCTCGCCATCGTGCACGCCATAGAGGCCGACGACTTCGCGCCCTGCGGCGGCGACGTGTACGCCCGTGGGCACATTCGCACACTGGCCCGCGCCGTGCACCTCGACCCCGCGCCGCTGGTCGCGCAGTTCGACGCCGAACACGGCGGGCGGCCCGCGCCCACCCCGGCCGCGCCGCTGTTCGAGGCCGAACGCATCCGCCCCGAACGGCGGGGGCCCAACTGGACGGCCGCCATGGTCGCCGCGATCGTCGTCGTGATCGGTTTCGTCGGCTTCACCGCCTTCAAGGGCGGCGACGGCGGCGGTGCCGACACGCAGGCCGCCGACGGCAGCCCCTCGCCCACCGTCACCAAGTCCCCGTCCGCCACGCCGGCCCCGGCCAAGCCCGTCACGCCGAAGTCCGACCCGTCCGACAGCGCCATCGCCGCCGCCCCCCAGGACAAGGTGACCGTCCAGGTCAGCGCGGCCAACGGGCGCAGCTGGATCTCCGCCAAGGACCACAACGGCCGGATGCTCTTCGATGGACTGCTCGACAAGGGCCAGTCCAAGACCTTCCAGGACAGCTCCAAGATCAACCTGATCCTCGGAGACGCCGGGGCGATCCAGCTCTACGTCAACGGCAAGAAGATCGACGACGAATTCCGGCCGGGCGCCGTGGAGCGTCTGACGTACACCAAGGGCGATCCCGAGGTGGGCTGACCCACCGGGTGACCTCGGGGTGAGTGGTGATGTCGACGGGGTTGGCCGCTGCGGCCAACCCCGTCGACATAGGGTGCCGGTCAGACAAAGTAGTCTTGAGCCCATGCCTGAACGCCGTACCGTCGCACTCGTCACTCTCGGCTGCGCCCGTAACGAGGTGGACTCGGAGGAGCTCGCAGGCCGCTTGGAGGCGGACGGCTGGCAGCTCGTCGAGGACGCCGCGGACGCCGATGTCGCCGTCGTCAACACCTGTGGATTCGTCGAGGCCGCCAAGAAGGACTCCGTCGACGCCCTCCTGGAGGCCAACGACCTCAAGGACCACGGCAGAACCCAGGCCGTCGTGGCCGTGGGCTGCATGGCCGAGCGGTACGGCAAGGAGCTGGCCGAGGCGCTGCCCGAGGCCGACGGCGTGCTCGGCTTCGACGACTACTCCGACATCTCCGACCGGTTGCAGACCATCCTGTCCGGCGGCATCCACGCCGCCCACACCCCGCGCGACCGCCGCAAGCTGCTGCCGATCAGCCCGGCCGAGCGCCAGGAGTCCGCGGCCACGGTCGCCCTGCCCGGCCACGGCCCGACCGACCTCCCGGACGGCCTCGCGCCCGCCTCCGGCCCCCGCGCGCCCCTGCGCCGCCGTCTGGACGGTTCCCCGGTCGCCTCGGTCAAGCTCGCCTCCGGCTGCGACCGGCGCTGCTCCTTCTGCGCCATCCCGTCCTTCCGTGGCTCCTTCATCTCCCGCCGCCCCAGCGACGTGCTCAACGAGACGCGCTGGCTGGCCGAGCAGGGCGTCAAGGAGATCATGCTGGTCTCCGAGAACAACACGTCCTACGGCAAGGACCTGGGCGACATCCGCCTGCTTGAGTCCCTGCTGCCCGAGCTGGCCGAGGTGGACGGCGTCGAGCGGGTGCGCGTCAGCTACCTCCAGCCGGCCGAGATGCGGCCCGGTCTGATCGACGTGCTGACCTCCACCCCGAAGGTCGTCCCGTACTTCGACCTGTCCTTCCAGCACTCCGCGCCGAACGTGCTGCGCTCCATGCGCCGCTTCGGCGACACCGACCGCTTCCTGGAACTGCTGGACACCATCCGGTCCAAGGCGCCCCAGGCCGGTGTGCGCTCCAACTTCATCGTCGGCTTCCCCGGCGAGACCGAGTCCGACCTGGCCGAGCTGGAGCGCTTCCTGACCGGTGCCCGCCTGGACGCCATCGGTGTCTTCGGCTACTCGGACGAGGACGGCACCGAGGCCGCGACCTACGACGGCAAGCTCGACGAGGACGTGGTGGCCGAGCGCCTCGCCCGCGTCTCGCGGCTCGCCGAGGAGCTGGTCTCGCAGCGCGCCGAGGAGCGCGTCGGGGAGACCGTGCACGTCCTCGTGGAGTCCGTCGACGGCGAGGACGGGACGTACGGGCGCGGTGCCCACCAGGCGCCGGAGACGGACGGCCAGGTGCTGCTCACGAGCGGCGAGGGCCTGAGCGTCGGACGTATCGTCGAGGCCAAGGTGGTCGGCACCGAGGGCGTCGACCTGGTGGCCGAGCCGCTTCCGGGCTCGTCGGTGTGTAGCGAGGAGGCGGCCAGATGACCGGAGTCCCGGCATCCGCCTCGGGCGGCTCTCCCGGCGCGCGCAGCGCTTCGGACCGGGCCGCCGACGGTGTTCCGGAGGTCTCCGGTCCCGCCCTCGCGCCGGACGCTCGGCCCCTGCGCGGCGGCAAGCTCGCGGCCGCCGCCGTCAACCAGGCCAGCGTCTGGAACGTCGCCAATCTGCTGACCATGCTCCGGCTGGTCCTGGTGCCCGGCTTCGTCGTCCTGATGCTGGAGGACGGCGGCTACGACCCCGCCTGGCGCTCGCTCGCCTGGGCGGCTTTCGCCATCGCCATGATCACCGATCTGTTCGACGGTCATCTGGCGCGCACCTACAACCTCGTCACCGACTTCGGGAAGATCGCCGACCCGATAGCCGACAAGGCGATCATGGGCGCGGCGCTGATCTGCCTCTCGTCCCTGGGCGACCTGCCCTGGTGGGTGACGGGGATCATCCTCGGCAGGGAACTCGGCATCACGCTGCTGCGTTTCGTGGTCATCCGGTACGGCGTGATCCCGGCCAGCCGGGGCGGCAAGCTCAAGACGCTCACCCAGGGCGTCGCCGTCGGCATGTACGTGCTCGCGCTGACCGGCTGGCTGGCCAGCCTCAGGTTCTGGGTGATGGCCGCCGCCGTGATCCTCACCGTGGTCACCGGACTCGACTATGTGAGACAGGCCATCGTGCTGCGCCGCCGGGGAATCGCGGAGCGTGCGGCGGCGTTGGAGGAACTGGAAGCGTGACGACCACGGCCACCGAACTGGTCCGGCTACTGACGGTGAGCGGAGAGACGCTCGCCGTCGCCGAGTCGCTGACCGGTGGTCTGGTCGCCGCCGACATCACCGCGGTCCCCGGGGCGTCCCGGGTCTTCCGTGGTTCGGTCACCGCTTACGCCACTGAGCTCAAGCACCGGCTCCTCGGTGTCGACGCCGCTCTCCTGGAGCGGCGCGGGGCGGTGGATCCGCAGGTCGCGGTCCAGATGGCCGCAGGGGTGCGCCAGGCCCTCGGGGCCGACTGGGGCATCGCCACCACGGGCGTCGCCGGCCCCGACCCGCAGGACGGGAACCCGGTGGGCACGGTCTTCGTCGCCGTCGCCGGACCGGCCGGAAAGCGCCTTGATTCCGCCCCCGGCGGAAAAGTGGAGGCCCTGCGGTTGAACGGCAGCCGTGCGGAAATTCGTAGGGAGAGTGTACGGAGCGTACTCGCGCTGCTTCTACGGGAGCTTGCGGGCGAACAGACCGGAAATGAGCGGGCACAGGATACGGAACGGAACGGGGGGTTTTGATGTTTGCAGCCCTGAGTGAACACGACATCGCTCCCCGCACGGCCGCGGCGCAAGGCGGTACGGTGGGGCGAGAAGGATGCGGCTACGCGGTCCGAGGAGGGAGCCACCGATGATTCTGCTCCGTCGCCTGCTGGGTGACGTGCTGCGTCGGCAGCGCCAGCGCCAGGGCCGTACTCTGCGCGAAGTCTCCTCGTCCGCCCGAGTCTCACTCGGCTATCTCTCCGAGGTGGAGCGGGGGCAGAAGGAGGCTTCCTCCGAGCTGCTCTCCGCCATCTGCGACGCGCTGGACGTACGGATGTCGGAACTCATGCGGGAAGTGAGCGACGAGCTCGCCCTCGCCGAGCTCGCCCAGTCCGCCGCGGTCACCGACGCCGTCCCGGCGCCGGTCCGTCCGATGCTGGGTTCCGTCTCGGTGACCGGTGTGCCACCGGAACGGGTGACCATCAAGGCACCGGCCGAGGCGGTCGACGTGGTCGCCGCGTGATCGTCACGCGCGCGGCCTGACAGCCCCGAACGTGTGAAGCCCCGGCAGGGCTTCCCAGGGACACCCTGGTGAGGCCCGGCCGGGGCTTTCGCATGTCCGTCTTTCCTTCGCGGGCGGGGCTTTCCGGGGGTGCGCCCGCGTTCCTCCGATCGGCGGGGCTCGTGCGTGGCCACGGCGTGGCGGCTTGCGTCCCGGCTCCACCGTTTGCCGGGGTCCACGGGGCCGGTCATGGTGGAGGCAGGCCGATGCCGGCTGCCCGAGACCCCCGGAGGAACGGCGATGTACGTGGTGAAGAGCCCGCTGCCCGAGGACGCGCTGAAGACCGTGTCCGACGCCCTGCAGGGCGCGCTCGTCGATCTGGTGGACCTCTCGCTGGTCGCCAAGCAGATCCACTGGAACGTCGTCGGCCCGCGCTTCCGCTCCATACACCTCCAGTTGGACGACGTGGTCGCCTCAGCGCGCGCCCACTCCGACACGGTGGCCGAACGGGCCTCCGCGCTCGGTGTCTCACCGGACGGACGGGCGGCTTCCGTGGCCTCCGACAGCGGTATCGAGTCCCCGCCCGCGGGCTGGATCAAGGACACCGACGCGGTCGGCGCGATGGTCGGGGCCCTCGGTGCGGTCATCACTCGTATGCGTGAACGTGTGCACGCGACCGGCGAGGCCGACCCGGTGACCGAGGACCTGCTCATCGGGATCACGGGCGACCTCGAGAAACACCACTGGATGTGGCAGGCGGAGAACTCCTAGGGCTCTTCGTTTGGACGAGCCCGGCATGACCCGAATGAGAGGCCCTGGGCGTCGGCGCACGCAGGGCACGGACCGGGAGTCCGTCTCCCGGTCCTGCTCCGGTGAGCCCTCGGTGCGCCTTCCTCGCGGGACAGGCGGCGCTCTAGCGTCCGGCTGGAGGTGGCGGGCCATGGTGGGGCGTGTGATGCGCTGGGGGGCTGTTCTCGGGCTGGGCACGGTGTGGTGGTGGGCCGCGTTGCGGCTGGCCCTGGGAGAGGGTGCGGGGGTCCTGGAGGGCTCCGTGGTGCTCGGCGGGTGGGGGCTGGGGGTGCTGCCGGTGCACTGCGTGGCCAGGGAGCGGGCGGCGGGGGCCGTGGGGCCGGGGCGGTGGCGGGAGGCTTGGCGGGGGAGTGGGAGCGCGAGTGGGGGTGTGGGCGGGGCAGGGGCGGCGGCGGGGGCTGCCGAGGCGAGCGGTTCGGGGGCGGGTGTCGTCGGGGCGGCTGTTTCCGGGCCGCCCGTTTCCGTGGCGTCTGTGGCGGGGCCGTCTCTCGTGGTGCCGGCCGACTCGGCGCCGTCTGCTGCGGGGTCGTCCGGTGCGGGGGCGCCTGGGTCCAGGGCCTCTGGCTCCGGGGCGTCCGGTGCGGGGGCGCCGGTGGAGCGTGGGTCCGGGCCGGGGGACGGCCGGCGGGGGTGAGCGTGCTGCCGGTCAGGACCGGCGGGGGTTGCGGTCACGCCAGCGCTGGGGCGAACCGGGTGCCGGGGCGGGGCCCGGCTGGCAGGTGGGGCACCAGTAGGTCGGGCGCTCCTGGGAGCCGTCGCCCTGGTCCGCCACCCGGACGGAGGTGCCGCAGCGCAGACAGGGGCGGGGCGCGCGGCCGTACACGAAGAGGTCGTACCGGTGCAGGCCCGTCGTCTGGCGGACGGGGCGGTCGCGGTTGATCTCCAGGAGCCGCTGGGCCACCGCGGGCAACTGGGCGGCCCGGTCCGGGGGCAGTGCGCCGACCGGCAGCCAGGGGGTCACACCGAGCAGGAAGCACAGTTCGCTCTTGTAGATGTTGCCGATGCCGGCCAGGTTGCGCTGGTCGAGGAGGGCCTCGCCGAGGGGGCGGTCGGGATCCCTCCGGAGGTTGGCCAGGGCGAGTTCCGGGTTCCAGTCGGGGCCGAGCAGATCGGGGCCGAGGTGGCCCACCGCGCGCTCCTCGTCGGCGGTGCGCAGGAACTCCAGCACCTGGAGGCGGTAGCCGACGGCCGTGCGGTCGTCGGCGCCCAGGACGGCGCGGATCTGGTGCCCGGGGCCGCCGCGCCAGCGCTCGCCCGGGGCGTACACCTTCCAGGCGCCCTCCATGCGCAGATGCGTGTGCAGGGTCAGGCCGCCCTCGAAGCGGGTGAGCAGGTGCTTGCCGCGCGCGACGGTACCCAGGACCGTACGGCCGGTGAGGTCCAGCGTCGCGTACCTCGGCACCCGGAAGTCGCTGCGAGTCAGCACCCGGCCCGCGAGCGCGGTGTGCAGCCGTTTCGCGGCCTGCCAGACCGTGTCACCTTCGGGCATGGCTCCAGCGTGCCACGGCGGGGTGCGGTGCGGCTCCGGTCACCCGGGTGCGGCCGGGGTGTCGGAGGGGTGCGGGTGCCGAGGTGCTCATCGGTGCTCAGATCCTCAGTCGCAGGCCGCGCGGGGTCGCGATGAAGCCGGCGTTCTCCAGGAGGGTGCCCGTGGGGGAGGTCAGGGCCGCGGCGCCGTTGATCCGCTCCACCGTGACGGTGCCCAGGGAGCCCGCGCGGGCGGCCGCCGCCAGGGCCTCGGCCGCCGCGCGCAGGCGCGGGTCGTCGGCTTCGGCGCCGTCCGGGGTGGACGGCCAGGCCAGCAGGGTCTTGCCGCCGCGCTCCATGTACAGCGTCAGCTCGCCGTCCACCAGGACGACCAGCGCGCCCGCCTTGCGGCCCGGCTTGTGCCCGGCACCGGTCGGCGAGTCGGGCCAGGGGAGCGCGGCGCCGTAGGCGTTGGCGGGGTCGGCGGCGGCCAGGACCACCGCGCGGGAGTCGGGGGCGGGGGTACGGCCTCGGCGGCTCGCGTAGGCGCGGTTCGCGTACGGGGGGCTCGCGGCGGCGCCGAAGGGGGACGCGGGGGAGCCGCCCCGGGGGCCGCCGTAGCCGGCGTCCGCGAAGGGGTCGGCCGGGGCGTACGCGTCCGGCGGGGTGGCGTCGTTCCGCGGGGGCCAGGCGAAGTCGCCGTCCAGGGCGGGCAGGCCCGGCTGGTCGAGGGCGCCCGGGAACGGCGGGGTGCCGTCGGGCAGCGCGAAGCCGTCCGGGGCCGCGGGCAGGGCCTCGCCGCGGTCGCGCGCGTTGGACACCGCGCGGAGCCGGTCGACCGCGCCGTCCATCGCGAACTGGGCGGCACCCAGGCCCTCGACCACGTAACCGCGCCGTGCCTGACCGCTCTCCTCGAAGGCGGACAGCACCCGGTACACCGCGGAGAAGCCGCCCTCGACACCCTCCGCCGCGACCGCGCCGCGGGTCACCACGCCGTGCCGGTCGAGCAGGGCGCGGGCGCGTGCGTGGGCGCGCACGGTGGGGTCCTGCTCGGGCGCGGGCAGCAGGGACCAGCGGCCCGCGACGGTCGGCGGGCCCGTACGCGAGGCGGCGCGCGCGGCGGCGGTCAGGGAGCCGTACCGCCCGCGCGGGATGTTGCGCTTGGCGCGGTGGGCCGTCGAACCGGCCGTACGGCCCGAGCCGAGCAGTGAACGCATGGGCGCGAGCGTGTCGTTGGTGAGGCGTCCCGCCCAGGCCAGGTCCCAGAGGGCGTCGGCCAGGTGGGCGTCGCTCGCCTCGGGGTGCGTGGTGGCGCGGACCTGGTCGGCGATCTGCCGGAAGAACAGGCCGTAGCCGCCCGAGAGGGCGTCGAGCACCGACTGGTGGAGCGGGGTGAGCTCCAGCGGGGGCGGCGGGGGCAGCAGCAGCGGGGCCGTGTCGGCGAGGTAGAGGGAGACCCAGCCGTCCTTGCCGGGCAGGGCACCCGCGCCGGACCAGACGACCTCTCCGGCGGCGGTGAGTTCGTCGAGCATCGCGGGGCTGTAGTCCGCGACACGGGACGGCAGGACCAGCTTCTCCAGCGCGGACGCGGGCACGGGCGCGCCCTGCAACTGCTCGACGGCGCGCACCAGTCCGTCGATTCCGCGCAGGGTGTGGCCCTTGCCGATGTGCTGCCACTGGGGCAGGAACTGGGCGAGCGCGGGCGGCGGGACCGGCTCCAGCTCGTGCCGCAGCGCGGCCAGCGAACGGCGGCGCAACCGGCGCAGCACCGTCGCGTCGCACCACTCCTGGCCGATGCCCGCCGGGTGGAACTCGCCCTGCACGACACGGCTGTTCGCGGCGAGCCGCTGGAGGGCGCCCTCGGTGACCGACACGCCCAGGCCGAAGCGGGCGGCGGCGCTGGTGGAGGTGAACGGGCCGTGGGTGCGCGCGTACCGCGCGAGGAGGTCTCCGAGGGGGTCCTTGACCGGCTCGGTGAACGCTTCGGGCACGCCGACCGGCAGGGCGGTGCCGAGCGCGTCGCGCAGCCGGCCCGCGTCCTCGACGGCGGCCCAGTGCTCGCGGCCCGCGACGCGGACCTTGATGGCACGGCGGGTGGCGGCCAGCTCCGGCGCCCACTGCGGTTCGGCGCCGCGCTCGGCCAGCTCCTCGTCGGTCAGCGGGCCGAGGACGCGCAGGAGGTCCGCGACGCCCTCCACGTCCTTGATGCGGCGGTCCTCGGTGAGCCACTGGAGTTCGCGCTCCAGTTCGGCGAGCACGTCCGCGTCGAGCAGTTCGCGCAGCTCCGCCTGCCCGAGCAGCTCGGACAGCAGCCGGGAGTCCAGGGACAGCGCGGCGGCCCTGCGCTCGGCGAGCGGGGAGTCGCCCTCGTACAGGAACTGGGCGACGTAACCGAACAGCAGGGAGCGGGCGAACGGGGACGGCTCGGGGGTGGTGACCTCGACCATGCGGACCTTGCGGGACTCGAGGTCGCCCATCAGCTCGACCAGTCCCGGCACGTCGAACACGTCCTGGAGGCATTCGCGGATCGCCTCCAGGACGATCGGGAACGAACCGAACTCGCTCGCCACCTCCAGCAGTTGCGCCGCGCGCTGGCGCTGCTGCCACAGCGGGGTGCGCTTGCCGGGGTTGCGGCGCGGCAGCAGCAGCGCCCGGGCGGCGCACTCGCGGAACCGGGAGGCGAACAGCGCGGAGCTGCCCACCTGTTCGGTGACGATCCGGTCGACCTCGGCCTTGTCGAAGGCCACGTCCGCCGCGCCGACCGGCGCCTGCTCGCCGTCGAACTCCGTCCCCGCGCGCACGGGTTCGTGGTCCAGCAGGTCGAGACCCATCAGATCCGCGTCGGGCAGCCGCAGCACGATGCCGTCGTCGGCGTGCATCACCTGGGCGTCCATGCCGTACCGCTCGGACAGGCGGGCGCCGAGCGCGAGCGCCCAGGGGGCGTGCACCTGGGCGCCGAAGGGGGAGTGGATGACGACACGCCAGTCACCGAGTTCGTCGCGGAAGCGCTCGACCACGATCGTGCGGTCGTCGGGGACATGGCCGCAGGCTTCTCGCTGTTCGTCCAGGTAGGACAGCACGTTGTCCGCCGCCCAGGCGTCCAGGCCCGCCGTCAGCAGGCGCAGCCGGGCGTCCCCCTTGGACAGCGAGCCGACCTCGCGCAGGAACGCGCCCACCGCGCGGCCCAGTTCGAGCGGGCGGCCGAGCTGGTCGCCCTTCCAGAACGGCAGCCTGCCGGGCACCCCGGGCGCGGGGGAGACCAGGACCCGGTCGCGGGTGATGTCCTCGATCCGCCAGGAACTCGTGCCCAGGGTGAACACGTCGCCCACGCGGGACTCGTAGACCATCTCCTCGTCCAGCTCGCCGACCCGGCCGCCGCCCTTCTTGGGGTCGGACCCGGCGAGGAACACCCCGAACAGGCCACGGTCGGGAATCGTGCCGCCGGAGGTGACCGCGAGCCGCTGCGCGCCCGGACGGCCGCTGATCGTCCCGGCCACGCGGTCCCACACCACGCGCGGGCGCAGCTCCGCGAACGCGTCGGACGGGTAGCGGCCCGCGAGCATGTCCAGGGTGGCCGTGAACGCCGACTCGGGGAGCGAGGCGAAGGGCGCCGCGCGACGCACCACGGCGAGCAGGTCGTCGTACTGCCAGGTGTCCAGCGACGTCATGGCGACGAGCTGCTGGGCCAGCACGTCCAGCGGGTTGGACGGCACCTTCAGGGACTCGATGCGTCCCGAGCGCATCCGCTCGGTGACCACCGCGGCCTGGACCAGGTCGCCCCGGTACTTCGGGAAGACCACACCGGTGGAGACCGCGCCGACCTGGTGACCCGCGCGGCCCACGCGCTGGAGGCCGGAGGCCACCGAGGGCGCGGACTCCACCTGGACGACGAGATCGACCGCGCCCATGTCGATGCCCAGCTCCAGGCTGGAGGTGGCGACCACGGCGGGCAGCCGGCCCGCCTTCAGGTCCTCCTCGACCAGGGCGCGCTGCTCCTTGGAGACCGAGCCGTGGTGCGCGCGGGCGATGACCGGGGGCGCGCCCTGGGCGGCGCCCGAACCGCCCATCAACTGAGCGGGAGCGTGGTGTTCGTCGAGCTTCTCGCCGGTGGCGCGCTCGTAGGCGATCTCGTTGAGCCGGTTGCACAGCCGCTCCGCCAGGCGGCGGGAGTTGGCGAACACGATGGTCGAGCGGTGGGACTGCACCAGGTCCGCGATCCGCTCCTCGACATGGGGCCAGATCGACGGCTTCTCCGCGCCCTCGCCGCCGTCGGCCGCCGGAGAGCCGCCCAGTTCGCCCATGTCCTCGACCGGGACGACCACGGACAGGTCGAACTCCTTGCCGGACTCCGGCTGGACGATCTCCACCTTGCGGCCGGGCGACAGGAACCGGGCCACCTCGTCCACCGGACGGACGGTCGCGGACAGGCCGATGCGGCGGGCGGGCCTCGGCAGCAGCTCGTCCAGCCGCTCCAGGGACAGCGCGAGATGCGCCCCGCGCTTGGTGCCCGCGACCGCGTGCACCTCGTCGAGGATCACCGTCTCGATGCCCGCCAGCGCGTCGCGCGCGGCGGACGTCAGCATCAGGAACAGCGACTCGGGCGTGGTGATCAGGATGTCCGGCGGCCGCGTGATCAGCGCGCGCCGCTCGGCGGGCGGGGTGTCGCCGGAGCGGATGCCCACCTTGACCTCGGGCTCGGGCAGACCGAGGCGGACGGACTCCTGGCGGATGCCGGTCAGGGGGCTGCGCAGATTGCGCTCCACGTCGACCGCGAGGGCCTTCAGCGGTGACACGTACAGCACCCGGCAGCGCTTCTTCGGGTCGGCCGGGGGCGGTGTGGAGGTCAGCCGGTCCAGCGCGGCGAGGAACGCGGCCAGTGTCTTGCCGGAGCCGGTCGGCGCGACCACCAGCGCGTCCGAGTCCTGCTGGATGGCCCGCCAGGCGCCCTCCTGGGCCTCGGTGGGCGCGGAGAACGCCCCCGTGAACCAGCCGCGGGTCGCGGGGGAGAAGCCGTCGAGGGCCGAAGGGGCGGAGCTGACCATGCATCTATCCTGCACCCTGCCACTGACAATCCTCCTGACCTGCGCAAACGGTACGGAAGCGGTCCGCGCGGACTGGTCTGGCGTGGCGGACAATGGGCGCATGTCTTCTGGGGAGCGGGCACGGTCTTCGACGGAGCGGGCACGGCACTGGCGGTCCGACGAACTGCCCGGCGTGGACCTGCTGCGCGCCCACTACGTCCGCAAGAGCTTCGTCCGGCACACCCACGAGCACTTCGTGATCGCCGCCATCGCGGATGGCGTCGAGGTCTTCCAGCACGGGGGCAGCGACGTCTCGGCGGGCGCCGGGGCCCTCGCGCTGGTCAACCCGGACACCCCGCACACCGGCCGGGCCGGCGTCCCCGAGGGCTGGCGGTACGGCGCCGTCTACCCCTCGCCCGAGGTGGTGGCCCGGATCGCCGCCGAGACGACCACGCTCCGGGGGACGCCCGGCTTCGTCACCCCGGTGCTCGACGACCCCTACGCCGCCCGCCTGGTCCACCAGGTGCTGCGTGCCGTCGACGAGGGCAACGCGCTGGCCGCCGACACCCTGCTGAGCGTGGCTGTGACCAGGCTGCTGCGGCTCAACGGCGGCGCGCTGCCCGAGCGGCGCCCCCGCAGCGCCGGAGCCTCGCTCGCCGCACGCGCGCGTGCCGTGCTCCAGGAACGGATGGCCGCGCCGCCCACGCTGGAGCGCCTCGCCGCCGACCTCGGCACCAGCCCGTTCGCCCTGCTGCGCGCCTTCCGCGCCGCCTACGGGATGCCGCCGCACACCTGGCTGACCGACGCCCGGGTGCGCCGTGCGCGGCTCCTCCTGGACGCGGGCAGCGCGCCCGCCGAGGCGGCCGTCGCCGTCGGCTTCACCGACCAGCCGCATCTGAACCGGCACTTCACCCGGATCGTGGGAGTGCCGCCGGGGGCGTACCGGCGCGAGCGGCTCTAGGTGAGACACCCCCTGAAGGCGCGCGGAACGGCACCGGAGGCGGGGCGCGGGTCGGGGGCGGGCGCAAGAACGTACAAGACCCGCGCGCGCGAGCGGCCGTAGCGTCCGGGGTGTGGCACAGCAACAGACAGCACCAGAGGACAGGACCGCCCAGGGGGCGGCACGGCCGGACAGCGCCGTCGTACGGGACGCGCTCGGCGTGGGCGTCGCCGTCGGGCTCTCCGGATTCGCCTTCGGCGTCACCTCGGCCGGCAGCGGGCTCGGGCTGCTCCAGACCTGCGCGCTCAGCCTCCTGGTGTTCACCGGCGCATCGCAGTTCGCGCTGGTCGGGGCACTCGCGGCCGGAGGCAGCCCGTTCACGGCCGCCGCCGGGGCGTTCTTCCTCGGTGTGCGCAACACGTTCTACGGACTGCGCCTCTCCCAGGTGCTGGCCCTCCCGCGCGCGCTCAGGCCGCTTGCCGCGCAGTGGGTGATCGACGAGACCACCGCCGTCACCCTGGCGCAGCGCGACCGGCGCGGAGCGCGGCTCGGCTTCACCGTCACCGGACTGAGCCTCTACGTGCTGTGGAACCTGACCACGCTGCTCGGCGCGCTCGGCGCCCGCGCCATCGGGGACACCGACGCCTGGGGTCTGGACGCCGCCGGACCCGCCGTCTTCCTGGCCCTGCTCGCGCCCATGCTGCGCACCACCACCGAGCGCGCGGTCGCGGGCCTCGCGGTCCTGCTCGGACTGGGTCTGCTGCCCGTGCTGCCCGCCGGTGTGCCGGTCCTGGTGGCGGCGCTCGCGGCACCGCTCGCCCTGCTCGCGGAGCGCCGCCTCACCGGCCGGGGCGGCGAGGGCATACCCGACCCGGCGCCCTTGCCGGTCGACTCCGAGGAGAACCGTTGAACACCTGGATCGCGATCGGCGCGACCGCCCTCGGCTGCTACGCCGTCAAGCTCGCCGGACTCCTCGTCCCCGCCGGGGCCATGGAGCGCCCCCTGGTGCGGCGCCTCGCCGCCCTGCTCCCCGTCGCCCTCCTGGCCGCGCTCACGGCCCAGCAGACCTTCGCCGACGGCCACGCGCTGGTCCTGGACGCCCGCGCGGCGGGTGTCGCGGCGGCCGCCGTCGCCCTGGTGCTGCGCGCGCCGTTCCTGTTGGTGGTCGCGGTGGCCGTGGCGGTGACGGCGGGAGTGCGGATGCTCGGTGGCTGAGGGAGCCGGCGTCAGCCCACGTAGCGGCCGTACGCCCGCAGGGTCCGCAGCGCGTCGATCGTCAGGGCCGGCCGGGCCTCCAGGGCCGGTACGGCCGCCCACTCACGCCAGCGGACCGGCCAGCCGCCGTCCTCCTGCTGCTCGGCGGCGAGGAAGTCCAGGGAGCGGGCCATCTCCTCGTCGGTGAACCAGGCGCGCGCGAGCGAGTCCGGGGTGCGGGCGAAGTCGTGCGGGAAATGGTGCTCGTCCGGGGCGTAGCCCGGGGCGACCGGGTACGCGTCGAGGCGGTCCGGCTCCAGCGCCGCGAGCCGCTGCTCGCGCACCAGGCGCCCGAGCCGGTCGGCGGCCGCTTCCGCGCGCGGGCGGTCGGGCACGGAGTCCAGGAAGGCCACGGCCGCCTCCACCTCGTAGGGGTGGGACTTCTCCAGCGACTCGACCGCCTCCCAGCAGAAGTCGGTGGCCCGGAACAGCCACGCGTGCCACACCTCGTTGCGGTGCAGCAGACCCACCACGGGCCCGGTCGCGAGCAGCTCGCTCGGCGGGTCCTCCACGACGGGCACGAACGGCGCCGCCGGATAGCCGCGCTGGGAAGGGTCCACGGCGGGCAAAGCGCCGTCCATGGTGGACACCGAGGTCAGATAGCGGCACAGCCGCTCCACCCGCTGACCGCCGCAGCGGCCGACCGCGTCCAGCACGCGCAGCGCGCGGGCGGTGTGCAGCGGCTGGCTCACCGGACCGCGCAGATCGGGTTCGAGGGCGTGGCCGTAGCCGCCGTCGTCGTTGCGATAGGCGTCCAGCGCCGCCTCCACCGCGTCGGCGGCGCCGTTCAGGAAGTGGAACGCGAAGAGCCGCTGCTCCAGTACGCGCGCGGTGAGCCAGACGAACTGCTCGGCACGGAAGAGCGGGGAGTGCGCCGGGGGCACAGGGGGGCGTGGAGTGGTTCCCGAGTCGGACATGGGTCAGACCGTAGGGCGGAACGGGGTCCTTGTGTACGGTCCGGGACGGGCGCACCCCCGAGGGCGGGATACTGGAGTCATGCGGTTGACGGTCTTCTGGCAGCGGATGGCGGAACACTTCGGCACGGGGTACGCCGAGATGTTCGCGCGCGACCACGTCATGTCCGAACTGGGCGGACGCACGGTGAACGAGGCGCTGGACGCGGGCTGGGCCGCGAAGGACGTGTGGCGGGTGGTGTGCACGGTCATGGACGTGCCGGGCGAGAAGCGCTGATATCCGCGCACCTGCGATGACCTGCCGCATCGGCCGGAAGACACCCGCGAAATACGCGGATCGCCCGGGCGCGGGGGCCGTCCGCGGGCGTATGTGTCCACGGTCATAGGCCGAGCCGGCCCCGAGCGGCACCGGCTGTCGGCGGCGTGGGCGAGACTTGGCGCGTGGCACCTACTGACGACCTCGACGACCGGCCCGCGGCATCCCCGTCCGGGCCCTCGGCGCCCCCGGCCGAACCGGTGGCGCCCGCCGTCGCGCCGGCCGACGGCACCACCCTGCGCAACGCCCGGATGCCGCGCTGGCTGCCGCGCGCCATGGTGCTCGCGCTCGCGCTGATCGCCACCTTCCAGCTGGGAAGCTGGGCGTTCCACCAGTTGACCGGACTGCTGATCAACATCCTGATCGCGTTCTTCCTGTCACTCGCGATCGAACCGGCCGTCAGCCGGATGTCCGCGCGCGGAATGCGCCGGGGACTCGCCACCTTCCTGGTCTTCCTCGGCCTCGCGGTCGTCACCGCGGGCTTCGTCACCCTGCTCGGCTCGATGCTGGCCGGGCAGATCATCAAGATGATCGAGGGCTTCCCCGAGTACCTGGACTCGTTGATCAACTGGATCAACCAGACCTTCCACACGCAGCTCAAGCGCGTGGACGTGCAGGAGGGGCTGCTGCACTCCGACTGGCTGCGCAAGTACGCGCAGAACAGCGCGGCCGGTGTCCTCGACGTGTCCGCCCAGGTGCTCGGCGGACTCTTCCAGCTCCTCACGGTCGGACTGTTCTCGTTCTACTTCGCCGCCGACGGACCCCGGCTGCGGCGCGGCCTGTGTTCGGTGCTGCCTCCCGCGCGCCAGGCCGAGATACTGCGCGCGTGGGAGATCGCCGTCGACAAGACCGGCGGCTACATCTATTCGCGCGGCCTCATGGCGCTCATCTCCGGCGTCGCCCACTACGTCCTGCTCCAGGCCCTCGGCGTGCCGTACGCGCCCGTGCTCGGTGTCTGGGTGGGCCTGGTCTCGCAGTTCATCCCGACCATCGGCACCTACCTCGCGGGCGCGCTGCCCATGCTGATCGCGTTCACCGTGGCGCCCTGGTACGCGGTGTGGGTGCTGGTCTTCGTCGTGGTCTACCAGCAGTTCGAGAACTACATGCTCCAGCCCAAGCTGACCTCCAAGACCGTCGACATCCACCCGGCGGTGGCCTTCGGCTCGGTCATCGCGGGCACGGCCCTGCTCGGCGCGGTCGGCGCCCTGATCGCCATCCCGGCGGTCGCCACGCTCCAGGCGTTCCTCGGCGCCTACGTGAAGCGCTACCAGGTCACGGACGACCCGCGCGTCCAGGGACACCGCCTGCGGGCCAACCGACCCGGGATGCTTCCCCGCCTGCTGTGGGCGCGCGAGCGGCCGGCGGAGGAGAAGGCGCCGTCCTGACCGGGCGGCCGTAGCGGGGTCGTCTCAGTACGTCGGCTCAGTACGTCAGCACGGCCCACACGACGGCTCCCGCGACCGCCGCGACGTAACACCCGGTGGCCGCCGCCACGATGCGCCACCGGGTCCGCGCGCTCGCGGTGGTGCGGGACAGCAGCCAGGCCAGCCCCGGCAGGACCAGTACGGCGTGCAGGCTCACCCCGTGCAGCGGCTTCAGCGGCGCCGTCGAGTGATAGGCCGCCGCCTGGTGACCGGTGCGCGTGAGGACGACCCCGCGCGCGATCATGGCCGCGCCGGAGGCCAGCGCCACCAGCAGGATCGCGAACCCGGACCGCACCGCCAGCGCCATCCCCGCGGGTCCCCCGGGCCGCCGCCGGAAGGACGCGACGGCGAGGACACCGAGCACCGCCACCAGGACGCCGCCCCCGACCGCGAGCATCATGGACACGCCCGTGTCGAACGGCGTCTCCATGTTCAGATGCGAGGGCACCCGCCGCCACGCCTGGAGCGTGATCCCGCCGACCTCCACCACACAGTCGGTGGCGAACACGGCGAGCAGCGCCACGCGCGTGCGCGCGCCGAGCCGCACGTACGACGTGACCCAGACGACGGCCATGAGCGTCACCCCGAAGGACAGCCCGAACGTGACCGGCTTGCGCCAGGAGACCGGTCCGTCCCACGGCCTGCCGTCGACCGCGAACACCACCAGGTGGACGAGACCGGAGAGCACGAGCAGCAGACCGGTCGCATGGCAGAGGCGTTCTACGGCGTGTACGGCGGCGCGCGGATTCTTCATGCGCCCAGGCTTCCGGCGGCGCCCGGCGCGGTCGTCGTACGGCCGGAGGCACTTGCCCTACGACGCGGGGAGCAGGGCCGTCCCCGGGGCGCTTCGCGGTTCAGCTCTCGCCGAGCAGGCGCAGGCGGTCGGCGGAGGGCGAGCCCGGGTCGGCGTGGTAGACCACGACGAGCTGGCGGGCCTGCGGGCGGAGCAGCTTCTCGTAGCGCAGCTCCAGGTCGCCGACGACCGGGTGGCGCAGCAGGGTGTGGCCGGTGTCACGGCGGCGGACCTCGCGGCGCGCCCACAGGGCGGCGAAACGCTTGCTGGCGAGGGTGAGTTCGCCGATGGTCTCCAGGAGGGCGGGATCGGGCTCCTCCACGTCGAGCATGGCGCGCAGACCGGAGACGGCCTTGGTGGTCATCTCGTCCCAGTGCGGGTACAGCGCGCGCATCCCCGGTTCCAGGAAGGCGGCGCGCAGCGGGTCCGCCCCCACGGCGAAGAACGGGCACAGCCGCACCGCCAGGCGGTTCGCCGCGACCACTCGGCCGCCTGTGTCCTGCGCGTAGGCGGGGGTGTCGGGCCAACTGTCCAGGAGCGCCTGCGGGGCGTCCTGCTCGGCCCGCGCGCGGGCACGGCGTCGGCTTGCGGGCGCGGACGCCCTGCGGGCGAGGCGGCGGAGGTAGGCGACCGCGTCCTCGTCGAGCCGTAGCGCGGTCGCGAGCCCGGCGAGGATCTGGTCGGAGGGGTTGAGGTTGCGGCCCTGCTCCAGGCGCAGGTAGTACTCGGGGCTGATCCCGGCGAGCTGCGCGACCTCCTCGCGGCGCAGTCCGGGCACCCGGCGGCGGCTGCCCGCGGGCAGGCCCGCCTCCTCGGGGCCGATCCGGGCGCGCCGGGCCCGCAGGAACTCGCCCAGGGTGTCTGCCATGTCGTGCGTCACGCCTTCGACGCTAGCCGCTCGCGTCAGCCGGTCAGCCGGTCAGCCGGTCAGCCCGTCAGGCGGTCAGCAGGCCGAGGCGGAGCAGGCTCTCGCCGGTGGCCACGACGGCCTCCTCGTTCGAGCGCGGGGACCAGCCCAGCTCCTCGCGGGCTCGGGCGTTGGACGCCCGGCGCACGACGCCCAGTTGCGGCACCGTCTCGCGCAGCGGCGGGCGGACCGTGGAGAGCAGCCGCAGCAGCCAGGCGGGGGCGGTTCCGGTGGGCGCCCGGCCGGCGGCCGGGCCGAGCCCGGAGCGCAGCGCGGCGGCGATCCCCTGGAACGAGACAGGCTCGCCCGCCAGCGCGAGATAGCGCTTCCCCGCCGCCTTCGGAGCCGTCATGGCACGCACGTGGAGGTCGGCCACGTCCCGTACGTCGACCGTGTTGGTCCACAGGGGCGGCGCCACCCGCATCCCGCCGGTCAGCATGGCGTGGACGATCCGGATGGAGACGGCGTAGTCCGGACCCAGCACCGGCCCGAAGATCCCCACCGGGTTGATCACGGTCAGCTCCAGCCCGCCGCCCTCGCTGTCGACGAAGTCCCAGGCGGCCCGTTCCGCGATCGCCTTGGACTTGACGTACGGGGTGACGTCCGGGCCGGCGGTGTCCGTCCAGTCGTCCTCGGTGAACACGCGCGGGGTACGGCCGTGTCCGTAGCCCACCGCGGCGAACGACGAGGTCAGCACGGTGCGCCGGACACCGGCGGCGCGGGCGGCGCGCAGTACGCGCAGCGCTCCGTCGCGGGCCGGGACGATCACTTCGTCCTCGTCGCGCGGCTGGGCCGCGGGGAAGGGCGACGCCAGGTGCAGGACGTGCTCGGCGCCCGCCACGGCCCGGTCCCAGCCCTCGTCCGAGCCGAGGTCGGCCACCACGCACCGCACACCGTCCCGTCCCGGCGCCCCGGCCGCGGCGAGCATCCGGCCGACCTCGGGCTCGCGGCCGGGGGAGCGGACCGTGGTGGTGACGGTGTGCCCGGCCGTCAGGAGCCGGGCGATCGTGTGGGCGCCGAGGAATCCGGTGCCGCCGGTGACGAGTACATGTGCCATGGCCTCAGGGTCGTGGGAGCGGGCGCCGGGCTCCAGATCCCGTGAATACCAGTACTCGCGGGGACAGGCTCCGGGTGCCTGGGGTGCCTGGGGTGCCTGGGGTGCCTGGGGTGCCTGGGGTGCCTGGGGTGCCTGGGGTGCCTGGGGTGATCGGGGTTCGGGGTGACCGAGGGGCCGCGTGCCGCTCCAAGATCCGCTACTGGCACGCTGGCCCTGCCCGATCCGTTCGGCCGAGAGGTGAGTGTCTTCGTGAGCACCGGCAGCTATTACGAGCCCATCGACGAGCACCGCTACAAGCCCACCGCGCACGCCGGCGGTGCCTGGGACACCGACGAACAGCACTTCAGCCCGCTGGGCGGTCTCGTCGTCCACGCCATCGACCGGCACATGGCCGGTCGGCCCGACAGCGGTCTGGTCCCGTCGCGGATCAGCTTCGACATCCTCGGGCGCCTGGCGCTCGACGAGTGCGAGATCCGGGTGGAGGTCATCAGGCCCGGTCGCACCATCGAGCTGGTCGAGGCCGTCGTGCTCATCGCGGAGCGGCCTGTCGTGCGTGGCCGTGTGTGGTTCCTCGCGGCCGGTGACACGGCGGCGGTGGCCGGGGGCGGGCCCGAACCGCTCACGCCGCCCGACGCGCTCGCGCCCTGGCCGATGGCCTCCCTCTGGCCGGGCGGCTACATCGCCTCCATCGACGTGCGGCCGGTCGCGCCCCCGAGCCCCGGCCGCGCGACCGTCTGGATCCGGAGCGGGCTCGACCTCGTCGCCGGACAGCCCGCGAGCCCCCTCGCCTCGTACGTCGCCCTCGTGGACACCGCCAACGGCATCGCCGTCCGTCAGCCGCCCACCGAGTGGATCTTCCCCAACGTCGACCTGACGCTCCACCTCCACCGCACCCCCGAGGGTCCCTGGACCGGCCTCGACACCTCGGTGGCCTTCGGACCCACGGGCCAGGGCGTGACCAGCACGGTGCTCCACGACATCCACGGCCCGGTCGGCCACGCCCAGCAGATGCTGACGGTGCGACCGGCCGGCGGGGGCGGGCGGTAGCCGAGGGGCGGACGGGGCTCGCTCGGCGGCGCCGCTTCACCCCCGGGCGGCGCTTGACACGAAAATCGAACATCCATTCTGATGGAAGCTCGGGCGAGGCTTCTGGCGGGTGTTCCGTGGTGGTTCGGGTAGAAACATCCCCCAGTTATCCACAGGCCGGACCGACGTCGGGGCGCATTGTCAGTGGCAGGCGTTAGCGTCTTTGACGTGAAGCGATCGACTCAAGCAAACCGGGTGGAACCCATGGCAGGAACCGACCGCGAGAAGGCGCTCGACGCCGCGCTCGCACAGATTGAACGACAATTCGGCAAGGGCGCTGTCATGCGCATGGGCGAGCGGTCGATGGAGCCCATCGAGGTCATCCCCACCGGGTCGACCGCCCTCGACGTCGCCCTCGGCGTCGGCGGCCTGCCGCGCGGCCGTGTCGTGGAGATCTACGGCCCGGAGTCCTCCGGCAAGACGACCCTGACCCTGCACGCCGTGGCCAATGCCCAGAAGGCCGGCGGCCAGGTCGCCTTCGTGGACGCGGAGCACGCCCTCGACCCCGAGTACGCGAAGAAGCTCGGCGTCGACATCGACAACCTGATCCTCTCCCAGCCCGACAACGGCGAGCAGGCGCTCGAGATCGTGGACATGCTGGTCCGCTCCGGCGCCCTCGACCTCATCGTCATCGACTCCGTCGCCGCGCTCGTCCCGCGTGCGGAGATCGAGGGCGAGATGGGTGACAGCCACGTCGGTCTCCAGGCCCGTCTGATGAGCCAGGCGCTCCGGAAGATCACCAGCGCGCTCAACCAGTCCAAGACCACCGCGATCTTCATCAACCAGCTCCGCGAGAAGATCGGTGTCATGTTCGGCTCGCCGGAGACCACGACCGGTGGCCGCGCGCTGAAGTTCTACGCCTCGGTGCGTATCGACATCCGCCGCATCGAGACCCTGAAGGACGGCACCGAGGCGGTCGGCAATCGCACCCGCTGCAAGGTCGTCAAGAACAAGGTCGCCCCGCCCTTCAAGCAGGCCGAGTTCGACATCCTCTACGGCCAGGGCATCAGCCGCGAGGGCGGTCTGATCGACATGGGCGTGGAGCACGGCTTCGTCCGCAAGGCCGGCGCCTGGTACACCTACGAGGGCGACCAGCTCGGCCAGGGCAAGGAGAACGCGCGCAACTTCCTCAAGGACAACCCCGACCTGGCCAACGAGATCGAGAAGAAGATCAAGGAGAAGCTGGGCGTCGGTGTCCGTCCCCAGGAGCCCGCTGCCGAGCCCGGCGCGGACGCGGCGGTCACCCCCGCTGCCACTGCCGCCGACACCAAGGCGGCCCCGGCGGCCAAGGCCACCAAGCCCAAGGCCGCCGCAGCCAAGAGCTGACCCATGACGCGCCGAACCGAGTGGACCGAGCACGAGTACGCCTCCCCCGGTGCCCCACGGGGGAGGGGCATCGGGGGCGACTCCGCCTCCGCGACGGCCGGTGACGACCAGGGGTACGGGCGGGGGTACGGGGAGGAGGCGCACGGGGGCCGCGGTCACTCGACCGGTGACCACGACCACGGGGAGCACGGGGAGTACGTGACCCAGGCGCACGGGGGCCATGGGAACGACGGGTACGGCGGGCGGGGCGACGCGTCGTACGACCGGCCCGGACAGGACGGCCCGGACCCGGCCGACGACCGCCGAGGCACCGCCAAGCGGCGTGGCCGGCGGCGCCGCTTCGGGGATCCGGGCGGTGAGACCGAGGACTCCCTCTCCTCGTCGAGGGCCGAGCGGGGGGAGTCCTCGCCGGACCCGGCCGAGCGCGCGCGGAACATCTGTCTGCGCCTGCTCACCGGCACGCCGCGCACCCGCAAGCAGCTCGCGGACGCCCTGCGCAAGCGGGAGATCCCCGAGGAGGTGGCCGACGAGGTGCTGTCGCGGTTCGAGGAGGTCGGACTGATCAACGACAGCGCCTTCGCGGACGCCTGGGTCGAGTCACGGCACCACGGCCGCGGCCTCGCCCGCCGCGCTCTCGCCCGTGAACTGCGCACCAAGGGCGTCGATTCGGCGCTGATCGACGAGGCCGTGGGGCAGCTCGACTCCGAGCAGGAGGAGGCGACCGCCCGCGACCTGGTGGACCGCAAGCTGCGGGCGACCCGGGGCCTCGACCGCGACAAGCGGCTCCGCCGCCTGGCCGGGATGCTCGCCCGCAAGGGCTACCCCGAGGGCATGGCCCTCCGCGTCGTCCGCCGGGCGCTGGAGGAGGAGGGGGAGGACACGGAGTTCCTGGAGGGCGACGGCTACTGAGGGGCGCTTTCGGCGAGGGTTCCGAGGGACCAGGGGAAGGGCAGCGGCTTCCGATCACGACGCCGCGTCCCTCCAACGGCCCGGCGCCGAACCGACCGTCCCTCAGTCCTACGCCGACTCCACCGGCAGCCCCGCCGCACGCCACGCCTGGAAGCCGCCCACCACGTCCGTCGCCCGGTGCAGTCCGAGCTGGTGGAGGGAGGCGGCGGCCAGGCTGGAGGCGTAGCCCTCGTTGCAGAGGACCAGGACGCGTACGTCGTGACCGGTGGCCTCGGGCAGACGGTGGCTGCCCTGGGGGTCGAGCCGCCACTCCAGTTCGTTGCGCTCGACGACCAGGGCGCCCGGGATCAGTCCGTCCCGCTCGCGCAGCGCCGCGTACCGGATGTCGACCAGCAGGGCGTCGCCGTCGCGCGCCGCCTCGTACGCCTCGCGTGCCTCCACGCGCCGGTACCCGTCGCGGACCCGCTCCAGCAACTCGTCGATTCCGACGGGCTGTTCGTCCGTGTCGGGGCGGCTGTCGCTCACTGCCAGTCCTCCGGGAGTTCCACCTGCTCCAGGCGCAGTACCTGACCCGAGCGACTGTAGCGGCGGATGCGCGGCAGCGGCGGGTAGTAGGCGTGCACCGAGACGGCGTGCCGGTCGGGGGAGTCGTTGAGCACCTCGTGCACGTGGTGGCGGCCGAAGGCGCGGCCCTGTCCGGCCGCCAGTCGGCGTTCGCGGTCGACGCCGTCGGTGAGTTCGAGGGTGCGCCAGCCGTCGGTGGGGAGCCGGGCGGCCAGCGCGTTCTCCTTCAGCTCGCCCGAGGCGGTGAGGAAGGCGCCGATGGAGTCGGCGTGGTCGTGCCAGCCGGTTCCGGTGCCGGGCGGCCAGCCGATCAGCCATGCCTCGCTGCCGCCGGGGCCCGTCAGCCGCACCCAGGTGCGGCCCTCGGGGTCGAGCGGGAGCGAGGCGATCAACTCCGTGTCGGCGGCCGTGCGCCGCACGAAGTCGAGCAGTTCCGCCTGCGTCGGAGCGTGATCCGGAGCCGGAGCCGGAGCGGCCGGGGGCGGAAGCGGGGAAGAGGACACGGGGGAGACAGACACGTGCACCGTCCTGAAAAGAGTTCGCCGAACGGGCGCACGACGGCGCCCGGAGAAAGGGGGATGCGAATTCAGCAGGACGGACGACACATGCAGCCCGCATAGCGGACGAGGTCCATATGGACCCTCCGCCACAGGCGCACACAGGTGTCGGTCACGATCCGGAGTACAACACGCGGCCGGACCCGATTCAACGTGTGGCCACCATATGGACAGGGCGGAAGGACGTGACGCCGGAGCGTTCCGGCGCACGGTCAGCGCGCGGCGGAACCCGCCCGCGCCTCCTCCTTCACCGCGTCCTCCTCCCCTTGCCCGGCGCCGCCGAGCGTGGCCTCCGCAGCCGCGTACAGATCGGCCGGGCGGACGCCGCTCAGCGCGGTGACCAGATGGCCGTCGGGGCGGACGAGCAGCACGCTGTGCGCGGGCGCGCCCGGGTACTCCTCGGCGACGAGCAGTTCCGCCCGGTGCGGCAGCGCGGTCACGGCGGCCGCGAGCCGGGGCATCACCCCGGCCGACATCCAGTGCTTGCGGTCCCACACCCCCGTGCCCGGAGCGATCAGGACGACCAGCAGCGCACCCCGGCCGAGCCGGTCGCGCAGCCTGACGAAGGAGCCGTCCTCCGCGGTGACCCGCACATCGGTGACCGTGGCGCCGGGCTCGGTGCCGACCGGGATCTCGCCCTCCAGATGGCGGGGCGCGAGAGGCGAGGCGGTGTACGCCCCCGGTTCGCCGAGCGCGCCACGTCCGAGGTGACCGTCGGCGAGCAGCGTGTCCTGGCTCCGGGACGCGCCGGGCACGTAGGCGCGCAGCCCGCCTCCGCCGCGCAGTACCGGCAGCAGTTGGTCGGCGGCGCGCAGCCGGGCGGCGACGACCGCGCGCCGCTCGGTCTGGTAGCTGTCGAGCAGGGCCTCGTGCGGGCCGTGGTGCCAGGCGGCGGCCAGCTTCCAGGCGAGGTTGTCGGCGTCCCGCAGCCCCTCGTCCAGGCCCTGGGTGCCGAGCGCGCCGAGCAGATGGGCGGCGTCCCCGGCGAGGAAGACCCGCCCCGCGCGCCAGCGCCGGGCCAGCCGGTGGTGCACGGTGTGGACGCCGGTGTCGAGCAGGTCGTACGCCGGGACGGAACCGCCGGTCCAGCCCGCGAGGGTCTCGCGGACGCGGGTCACCAGCAGATCGGGGGTGACCAGTTCCTTGCCCGGGGGCAGCAGCCAGTCCAGCCGCCACGTGCTGTCGGGCAGCGGACGGGCCGTGATCTCCGCACAGGGGGGACCGGAGGTACGCCACGGGGGCGTGCGGTGCAGCAACGCACGCCCCTCCCACGGGAGTTCGACGCGCAGCGCGGCGACCGCGTGCCGCTCCACCGCCGTACGGCCGGGAAAGCGGATGTCCTGGAGCTTGCGGACGGTGGAACGGGGGCCGTCGCAGCCGACCAGGTAACTGCCGCGCCACCACGTCCCGTTGGGGCCACGGGTGTGCGCGGTGACACCGGAGCGTTCCTGCTCCAGGGAGTCGAGGCGGCTGTCCACGGCCACCTGGACCAGCGGCTCGTCGACAGCCGCCGCCCGCAGGGCGCCGGTGAGGACGTGCTGGGCGACGTGCAGCGGCGCGGGTTCGTCCCGCTCGAAGCCGGTCTCGCCCACCACCTGCCGACGGCGCATGGCCCGCCAGCCGGTCCACCTGGTCCCGAGCGCGTCGGCGGACACCGAGGTGAGCCGTTCCACCAGCGCGGCCGTGTCCTCGCGCAGGACGACGGTGCGCGCGAGACGGGGTTCGTCCTTGCCCGGGCCTTCGTCCAGGACGACGGACGGCACCTCCTGGCGTGCCAGCGCCAGGGCGAGCGTGAGCCCCACGGGCCCCGCTCCGACGATGATCACCGGGTCCACGGCGCGACGCCCCCTGCCCACAGCGGTGCCCTGACGGACTCGGACGAACAGGAAGGTGAAGCGGGGTGCACGATCACAGAACGTATGCAACCCATTGGCAGAGTATGCGTCAAGTGACCGGGGCCCGTGGCGATCACACCTTCAAGGATCGGGCAACGGCGGCGTGTCCGCAACACGGCGGGGCGGTGCGTCTCCGTCACCGCCCCGCCTGTGAAACGCACGTGACGCCAGGTCAGATCGCCCTGCCCCCGTCGATGACGTCGACCGTCTCCTTGGCCAGCACCGTGCCCGTGCCGCGCTTGCTGCGCCGCAGCCGGCGCTCCAGCCAGGAGGCGAAGGAGGTGAGCGCCGCGTTGAGGACGATGTAGATGACCGCCACCACGACGAAGCTCTGGATCACGTTCGCGTAGTTCGCCGCGAGTGTGCTGCGCGCGCTGAGGAGTTCCGCGAACTGGAGCATGACTCCGCCGAGCGCGGTGTCCTTCACGATGACGACGAGCTGGCTCACGATGGCCGGGAGCATCACGGTGACGGCCTGCGGCAGCAGGATGCCCGCCATGGTCTGGCCCTTGCGCAGCCCGATGGCGTACGCCGCCTCCGTCTGACCCTTCGGCAGGGCGAGGATGCCGGCCCGGACGACCTCGGCGAGCACCGAGGCGTTGTAGAGCACCAGGCCGGTGACGACGGCGTACATCGGGCGTTCGTCGCTCGCGATGCCGGTGGAGCGGACGTACAGCTCGTTGGCGAACAGCATCAGGAGCAGTACCGGGATCGCCCGGAAGAACTCCACGACCACGCCGACGGGTATCCGCACCCAGCGGTGGTCCGACATGCGGGCGATGCCGAGCACCGCGCCCAGGGGCAGCGCGATGACCATGGACAGCGCGGCCGCCTCCAGCGTGCTGCCGAGCCCCGGCAGCAGATAGGTCGTCCACGCCTCGGAGGTGGTGAAGGGCTGCCACAGGCTCCACTTGAGCTGGCCCTTGTCGTCCATCTTGGCCACGGCCCACCAGGCCGCCAGGCCGAGGAGGACGATGAACAGGACGGAGACGACCACATTGCGCACCTTGGCGCGCGGGCCGGGCGTGTCGAAGAGGACGGAACTCATCGCTTCACCGCCAGTCGCTTGCCGAGCCAGCCGAGGAGCAGGCCGGTGGGCAGGGTCAGGACCACGAACCCGAGGGCGAAGACGGCACCGATGGCCAGCGTCTGCGCCTCGTTCTCGATCATCGTCTTCATGAGGGTGGCGGCCTCGGCGACGCCGATGGCGGCCGCGACCGTGGTGTTCTTGGTGAGGGCGATCAGCACGTTGGCCAGCGGGCCGATCACCGATCGGAAGGCCTGCGGCAGCACGATGATCCGGAGGGTCTGGGTGAAGCTCAGCCCGATGGCGCGGGCCGCCTCCGCCTGACCGACCGGGACGGTGTTGATGCCGGAGCGGATCGCCTCGCAGACGAACGCCGCGGTGTAGGCCGTCAGACCGAGCACGGCCAGCCGGAAGCCCTGGATCTTGAAGTCCTCGGTGCCCATGGTGACGCCGAAGATGTCGGCGAGACCGAGCGAGGTGAACAAGATGATGATCGTCAGCGGGATGTTCCGGATGATGTTGACGTAGGCGGTGCCGAAGCCGCGCATCAGAGGGACGGGGCTGACCCGCATGGCGGCCAGCAGGACGCCCCAGACGAGGGAGCCGACGCCGGAGAGGACGGTGAGCTGCACCGTCGTCCAGAACGCCCCCAGGACGTCGTAGCCTTCAAGAAAGTCGAACACGTTCTCCCGCGCTTCCGGGTGTGTGGCGTAGGGGTGGGTCGGCCCGCGCCGCCGTCCGGGAAGCGGTGGACGGCGGCGCGGGCCGGGGGACCGTGCGGGGCCTGCCCGGTCCTCGCGTCCGCGGCGAGGGGACTACTTGACGATCTGGCCGATCTTCGGGGCGGGCTCGTTCTTGTAGTCGGCGCCGAAGTTCTTCTCCACGGCCTTGTCCCAGGACTTGTCGGAGACCATCTGCTCCAGCGCCTTGTTGATCTTGTTGACGGTCGCGGTGTCGCCCTTCTTGACGCCGATGCCGTAGTTCTCGTTGCTGAGCTTGAGCCCGGTGAGCTTGAACTGGCCCTTGTACTTGTCCTGCGCGGCGTAGCCCGCGAGGATCGAGTCGTCCGTGGTCAGCGCGTCCACGGCGCCGCTCTGCAGACCGGCGAGGCACTCCGAGTAGCCGGGCAGGTTGCGCAGGTTGGCCTTCGGCGCGATCGAGTCATGGATGTTCTGCGCCGAGGTGGAGCCGGTCACGGAACACAGCTTCTTGCCGTTGAGGTCCGTGGCCTTGCTGATCTTCGAGTCCTTCTTCACCAGCAGGTCCTGGTGGGCCAGCAGGTACGGACCGGCGAAGTCCACCTTCTGCTTGCGCTCGTCGGTGATGGAGTAGCTCGCCGCGATGAACTTGACGTCACCGCGCTGGAGGGCGTTCTCGCGGTCGGCGCTCTTGGTCTCCACCCACTCGATCTGGCTGGGCTTGTAGCCGAGCTGCTTGGCGACGTACGTGGCCACGTCCACGTCGAAACCGGAGAAGGAACCGTCGGGCTGCTTGAGACCGAGACCGGGCTGGTCGTACTTGATGCCGATCTTGATCTTGCCGCCGCCGCTGCCCGAGGAACCGGCGTCGTCCTTCTTGTCGCCGCCGCACGCGGTGGCGGTCACGGCGAGAGCGAGCACGACGGCCGAGGCGGCGGTGACCTTGCGGAGCTTCATGTGGACATCCTTTGCGTGATGCGTGAGGGAGGGAACGAGGTCCGTACGGGCGCGGCCGGCCCGGCGGGCGGCCCAGGTGGCGCGAGCTGCCCGGTGATCAACGGGTGCGTCCGATCGGTACGGTGTCCGAATCGGTACGGCGTCCGATCGGGGACGGGCTCCGATCGGTTCGGTGGCGCGTTCCGGTCAGTGGTGCAGGATCTTCGACAGGAAGTCCTTGGCGCGGTCGCTGCGCGGATTGCTGAAGAACTGCTCCGGCGCCGCCTGTTCGACGATGCGGCCGTCGGCCATGAAGACCACGCGGTTCGCGGCCGAGCGCGCGAAGCCCATCTCGTGGGTAACCACGATCATGGTCATGCCCTCGCGGGCCAACTGCTGCATGACCTCCAGGACCTCGTTGATCATCTCGGGGTCCAGGGCCGAGGTGGGCTCGTCGAAGAGCATCACCTTCGGGTCCATCGCCAGGGCGCGGGCGATGGCGACCCGCTGCTGCTGACCGCCGGACAACTGCGCGGGGTACTTGTCGGCCTGGGTGCCCACGCCGACCCGGTCGAGCAGGGCGCGGGCCTTCTCCTCGGCCTGCTTGCGGTCCGCCTTGCGGACCTTGACCTGGCCCAGCATCACGTTCTCGAGCACGGTCTTGTGCGCGAAGAGGTTGAAGGACTGGAACACCATCCCGACGTCCGCCCGCAGCCGGGCGAGCGCCCTGCCCTCCTGGGGCAGCGGCTTGCCGTCGATCGTGATCGAGCCGGAGTCGGTCGTCTCCAGGCGGTTGATGGTGCGGCACAGCGTCGACTTGCCGGACCCCGAGGGCCCGATCACCACGACGACCTCGCCGCGGGCGATCGTCAGGTCGATGTCCTGGAGCACGTGCAACGCGCCGAAGTGCTTGTTGACGCTCTTCAGGACGACCAGGTCGTCAGTGGCGGCCGCGTCCTCCTTGGCCACCGATACTTCGGTCATCGCTCTCGGGCTCCGTCCTCCTCGGTTTCCGGTGGACCTTAGTGAGGCGCGGCGACCAGCGTCATCACATCTGAGGGGAATCTGAGCATCACGATCCGATAGCAACCGGACACGTGTCGTAGCACTTGCCCGCATCGTGAATATCGGCCGGATAACGGAAGCAGCGGGCAACCCGAACGCTCTTGACGCCGTCCTGGTCCATCGGCATCACTGCCATGGTGCACGCGTGCGTGCACCGCGTGACAACCGCACGCGAACCATGAACATACGCGCAACGAACCGGAGGGGGCCGGGATGAGACTGCTGCTCGTCGAGGACGACGACCACGTCGCCGCAGCTCTGTCCGCCGTCCTCACCCGGCACGGCTTCCACATCACCCACGCGCGCAGCGGCGAGGAGGCCCTCCAGGCGCTGGTCCCCGACAGCGAGTGCTTCGGCGTGGTCCTGCTCGACCTCGGCCTGCCCGACCAGGACGGATACGAGGTCTGCGGCAAGATCCGCAAGCTCACCGCCACCCCGGTCATCATGGTCACCGCCCGCTCCGACGTGCGCTCCCGCATCCACGGCCTCAACCTCGGCGCCGACGACTACGTGGTCAAGCCGTACGACACCGGCGAACTGCTCGCCCGCATCCACGCCGTCAGCCGCCGCACCGTCCAGGAGGACCCCGCGACCGGCGCCGAGAGCACCGCCCTGCTCCTTGGTCCGGTCCGCATCGAACTGCCCACCCGGCAGGTCAGCGTCGGCGGCGCGGTCGTCCCGCTCACCCGCAAGGAGTTCGACCTGCTCGCCCTGCTCGCGCAGCGGCCCGGCGTGGTGTTCCGGCGCGAGCAGATCATCAGCGAGGTCTGGCGCACCAGTTGGGAAGGCACCGGACGCACGCTGGAGGTCCATGTGGCCTCGCTGCGCTCCAAGCTCCGGCTGCCCGCGCTGATCGAGACCGTACGGGGCGTCGGCTACCGGCTCGTCGCCCCGGCCGGATAGCGGGCACGGGTGCGCGCCCGGCTCCTGCCGCTGCTCATCGTCCTGATGGCGGCCGTCCTGCTCTCCCTCGGCGTGCCGCTGGCCGTCAGCCTGGCCGCCGCCGAGCAGCAGAGGGTGGTCGTCGACCGCATCGACGACACCGCGCGCTTCGCCGCACTCGCCCAGTTCGTCACCGACGCGCCCCGGGGCGGCCGCGCCGCCGTGTCCGACGAGCGCCTGGAGACCCTCCAGCGCGAACTGGACAGCTACTACGACGTCTACGGCATCCGGGCCGGTGTCTTCTACCGCAGCCGTACGGCCATGGGCAGCGCCCCGGCCCACTGGCGCATACCGCGCACGGGCGAGCTGGGTGCCGCCTTCGACGAGGCGCTGCTCAGCCGGCGCAGCCACGACCCCGGTCAGGCGTGGCCATGGCAGCACAGCCGGCTGGTCGTCGCCTCACCGGTCATCCGGGACGGGGACGTGGTGGCCGTCGTGGTCACCGACTCGCCCACCGACCAGATGCGTACGCGCACCCTGCGCGGCTGGCTGCTCATCGGGGCGGGGGAGATCGCCGCGATGCTCCTGGCCGTCGGGGCGGCGCTGCGGCTGACCGGCTGGGTGCTGCGACCCGTACGGGTCCTGGACGCCACCACCCACGACATCGCCACCGGGCGCCTGAAGTCCCGCGTCGCGGCCGCCGGAGGGCCGCCCGAACTGCGGCGCCTGGCGCACTCGTTCAACGAGATGGCGGACAACGTCGAGGACGTCCTCGAACAGCAGCGCGCCTTCGTCGCCGACGCCTCCCACCAACTGCGCAACCCGCTCGCGGCCCTGCTGCTGCGCATCGAACTCCTCGCGCTCGAACTCCCCGAGGACAATGAGGAGATCGCCGCCGTCCGCACCGAGGGCAAGCGACTCGCGCAGGTCCTGGAAGACCTCCTCGACCTGGCTCTCGCCGAACACGCCGAGGCCGACCTCCGGCTGACCGACATCGGCGCGCTGGCCGAGGAGCGGGTCGTGGCCTGGACCCCGACCGCCCGCGCCAAGGGGGTACGGCTGACCGGCGACTGCCCGCCCACCACCGCCTGGACCGACCCGATCGCCCTGTCCAGCGCGCTGGACGCGGTGATCGACAACGCCGTGAAGTTCACCCCCGAGGACGGCGAGGTACGCGTCACCGTCTCCTCCCGCGGGGACTTCTCGACCGTCGTCGTCACCGACACCGGACCCGGTCTCACCGAGGACGAACTCGCCCGCGTGGGCGACCGCTTCTGGCGCAGCGGCCGGCACCAGAACGTCAAGGGCTCCGGCCTCGGCCTCTCCATCAGCCGCGCCCTGCTGGCGGCGGCGGGTGGCGGCATCGGCTACGGGCACCACGAGCCGGGCGGCCTGCGGGTGACGGTCACGGTGGCGCGGAACCCTTGAGCAGGCGGCTTCCCCCTCCGAGCCTGTCAGGGCTTGACGGACCGGTAGTAGCGCCGCGCTCCCTCGTGCAGGGCCAGCGGGTCGGTGTAGATGGCGGTGCGCAGGTCGACCAACTGGGCGGAGTGCACGCGTTCCCCGATGCGGTCACGGCTCTTGATCACGGTGCGGGTCACCCACTCGGTGAGCCGGGGGTCCATGTCCTTGCGGGTCACCAGCAGGTTGGACACCGCGATCGTGGCCACCGTGGCACCCCGCTGCACCGACGGGTACGCCGACTCCGGCATGTTGGTCGTCCGGTAGTAGCGCGACGCCTCGCCCTCGCTGTGCAGCCTGCCGACCAGCTTGCCGTCGATGGGCACGAACCGGAACGCCCACTTCTTCGCGAGCCCCGACAGCCCCTTCGTCGGCAGGCCGCCCGACCAGAAGAAGGCGTCCACCGTGCCGTCCCGCAGCAGGTCCGGCCCGTTGTCTATCCCGGCGGACACGGGGGTGATGTCCTTGTGCGGGTCGATGCCGGCGGAGCGCAGCACGCGCTCGGCTATCAGCTGGACCCCGGAGTCCTTCAGCCCCGTGGCCACCCGCTTGTGCCGCAGGTCGGCCACACTGGTGATCTTGGAATCGCCCGCCACGACGAGCTGGACGTAGTCGTCGTAGAGCCGGGCCACTCCGCGCAGCCGGTCCGCCTTCGCGGGGTTCTTCAGCTCGTAGGACTGCACGGCGTCGGCCGCCGCGATGGTGAAGTCCGCCTCGCCGTCCGCCACCCGGCGGACGTTCTCCTGCGAACCCGCGCTGCTCTTCAGCTCCACCTTCAGCCCGGGCATGTCCTTGGCCAGCGCGCGGCGCAGCTGCTCCCCGTACTCCTCGTACACCCCCCGGGACGTGCCCGTGCTGAAGACGACCTCGCCGGTGGGCGGTTCGTCGCCGAGGGGCAGCAGCCACCACGCCAGGAGCCCGAGGACCACGACCCCGACGGCCGTGCCCCACAGGACGGGCCGCCGGCCGGGCACGGGGAACGTTGTGGACATGCGGCAGATCCTGCCAGCCCGGACGTCGGCCTCGCCAGAGCCCCGGACGCACCTGTGGACAACTCCCCGGACCGGCCCGGAGGCCCTGTGGACAACCTCGTGCGCTGTCGGTGGCGGCGGTTAGAGTCGCCCGCATGAGCACCTCTCCCGCCCGCCTCGTCCGCGAGTTCCACCACGCCTTCGGTCTCGACGCCAGGGAGACCCCCACCGAGGTCTCCCCGCAACTGGCCGCGCATCGCGGGGAACTGCTCGCGGAAGAGGCCGCCGAGGTGGCAGAGGTCTCGGTCGGGGGCCCGCTGGACCACCTCGCCCAGGAGTTGGCGGACGTGGTCTACGTCGCCTACGGCACCGCGCTCGTCCACGGCTTCGACCTCGACGAGGTCATCGCCGAGATCCACCGCGCCAACATGACCAAGCTCGGCCCCGACGGCCAGGTCCTCCGCCGCGAGGACGGCAAGGTCCTCAAGGGCACCCACTACCGCGCCCCGGACGTCTCGGCGGTACTGCGCCGCCAGGGATGGACGCCCGGGGGCGCCTGACGCGGGCCCGCGCGAGCACTGCGATGGCGGCCCTCGCAGAGCGCCTACCCTTGATGCATGACCAGCAGCAGCGACCGGAGCCCCGTGGTGGACGTTCAATCATCGAAGACGTATGAAATCCGCACCTACGGGTGTCAGATGAACGTCCACGACTCCGAGCGGCTGTCCGGCCTGCTCGAGGACGCCGGGTACGTCCGTGCGCCCGAGGGGGCGGACGGCGACGCCGACGTGGTCGTCTTCAACACGTGCGCGGTGCGTGAGAACGCCGACAACCGGCTGTACGGAAACCTCGGCAGGCTGGCGCCGCGGAAGGCGTCGCGGCCCGGGATGCAGATCGCGGTCGGCGGGTGCCTCGCGCAGAAGGACCGCGACACCATCGTGAAGCGGGCCCCGTGGGTCGACGTCGTCTTCGGTACGCACAACATCGGCAAGCTGCCCGTGCTGCTGGAGCGCGCCCGCGTCCAGGAGGAGGCGCAGGTCGAGATCGCGGAGTCGCTGGAGGCGTTCCCCTCCACGCTGCCGACCCGGCGCGAGAGCGCGTACGCGGCATGGGTGTCGATCTCCGTCGGCTGCAACAACACCTGCACCTTCTGCATCGTCCCGGCGCTGCGCGGCAAGGAGAAGGACCGCAGGACCGGCGACATCCTCGCCGAGATCGAGGCGCTGGTCGCCGAGGGCGTCAGCGAGATCACGCTGCTCGGCCAGAACGTCAACGCCTACGGCTCCGACATCGGTGACCGCGAGGCGTTCAGCAAGCTGCTGCGCGCCTGCGGCAACGTGGAGGGCCTGGAGCGCGTCCGCTTCACCTCCCCGCACCCCCGCGACTTCACCGACGACGTGATCGCCGCCATGGCCGAGACCCCGAACGTGATGCCGCAGCTCCACATGCCGCTCCAGTCCGGCTCGGACACGGTGCTCAAGGCCATGCGCCGCTCCTACCGCCAGGACCGCTACCTCGGGATCATCGAGAAGGTCCGCGCGGCCATCCCGCACGCCGCCATCACCACCGACATCATCGTGGGCTTCCCCGGCGAGACCGAGGAGGACTTCGAGGAGACGCTGCACGTCGTGCGCGAGGCCCGCTTCACGCAGGCGTTCACCTTCCAGTACTCCAAGCGGCCCGGCACCCCGGCCGCGACCATGGAGAACCAGATCCCCAAGGAGGTCGTGCAGGCGCGCTACGAGCGCCTTGTCGCCCTCCAGGAGGAGATCTCCTGGGAGGAGAACAAGAAGCAGGTCGGCCGCACCCTGGAGCTGATGGTCGCGGAGGGCGAGGGCCGCAAGGACGGCGCCACCCACCGGCTGTCCGGCCGCGCCCCCGACAACCGCCTGGTCCACTTCACCAAGCCGGACGAGGAGGTCCGCCCCGGCGACATGGTCACCGTCGAGGTCACCTACGCCGCCCCGCACCACCTCCTCGCCGAGGGCCCCGTCCTCGCCGTGCGCCGTACCCGCGCGGGCGACGCCTGGGAGAAGCGCAACGCCGCCGAGGCCGCCAAGCAGCCCGGCGTGATGCTCGGCCTGCCCAGGATCGGCGTCCCCGAGCCGCTCCCGGCCGCGGCCGGCGGCTGCGGCTGCGACTGACCCGGACGCGACGCACCCGGGCGCCCGACGGCGGGCGCCCCTGCCGACACGCGGTGGCCCCGGCCCGGACATCCCCGGACCGGGGCCACCGGCACACCCCGGCCATGACGGATTCGCCCTCTTCCGGGGTTACGCTGCCGATCATGCTTGTCGCAGCCGCCGTCTGCCCCTGCCCGCCCCTGCTCGTCCCCGAGGTCGCCTCGGGTGCCGCACCCGAACTGGACGCCGCGCGCGCCGCCTGTGCGGACGCGCTGGGGGTCCTCGCCGCCGCCCGCCCGGACCGGCTGATGATCGTCGGCCCCGACGACCGCGGCGGGCTCTACGCGCAGGGCACGCCCGGTTCCTTCCGCGGCTTCGGCGTCGACCTGGCCGTACGGCTCGGCCCCGACGCGGATGCCGGACCCACCGACCCCGAGCTGCCGTACTCCCTGGCGGTGGCCGCCTGGCTGCTGGAGCGCTGCGCCTGGGCCGAGTCCCCGGTCGAGGGCGTCGGTGTGCAGGACACGCTCACGCCCGAGCGGTGCGCCGCGCTGGGCCGGGTGATCGGCGCCGAGGACGGCCGGACGGCCCTGCTGGTGATGGGCGACGGCAGCGCCTGCCGCACGGTGAAGGCGCCCGGCTACCTCGACGAACGCGCCGCCCCCTTCGACGCGCAGGCCGCCCGCGCCCTCGCGGCGGCCGACCCGGCGGCCCTCACCGCCCTGGACGCCGGGCTCGCCCGGGAACTGAAGGCTTCGGGCCGCGCCCCCTGGCAGGTCCTCGCCGGAGCGGCCGACGGCGCGGACCTCGGCGGCACCCTGCTGTACGACGACGCCCCCTACGGCGTCGGGTACATGGTCGCCTCCTGGAGCTAGTGCCGGGTCGTCAGGGCTTCGGAGGCGTCTGGGCGCCGCCCTCGCCCGGCTTCGGCCGGTCCTGCCGACCGAGCCGCTCCACGGCCTCCTTCGCCTTGTCCGTACCGGTGTGGATCTTGTCGCTGTACTTGCCCTTGGTCCGCTCGTCGACGAGGTGGGCGGCCTTGTCGATCCCGTCCTGGACCTTGTCGCCGTGCTCGCGGGCGAGGTCCGCCGCTTTCTCCTTGGCCGTGTCGAGACCGGCCTTCACGTTGTCGAACAGACCCATGACCCACCTTCCGAAAACACCCAATTGCGTGTGATGCGCCTGCTTGCGGGGGAACGCCTACCCGTGCTCACCGCGTGTCACACGCCGTATCCGCTCGGGATTCACATCTCGCCCGCCGCCCTCGAAGCGTCACGCGTGGGAGGCCGGGCCCGGGGTTTGCGAGACTGGTGCGGTGAGCAGTGCACCCCGCGCCCCCCGTGTCATCGCCGTCGTCGGACCCACCGCGGCCGGAAAATCCGATCTCGGCGTCTTCCTGGCCCAGCAGTTGGGCGGCGAGGTCATCAACGCCGACTCCATGCAGCTCTACCGGGGCATGGACATCGGCACCGCCAAGCTGACCGAGGAGGAGCGCGGCGGCGTGCCGCACCACCTCATGGACATCTGGGACGTGACGGTCACCGCCTCCGTTGCCGAGTACCAGAAGCTCGCCCGCGCGCGGATCGACGCGCTGCTCGCCGAGGGCCGCTGGCCCATCCTGGTCGGCGGGTCCGGCCTCTATGTGCGCGGCGCCATCGACAACCTGGAGTTTCCCGGCACCGACCCCGAGGTCAGGGCGCGCCTGGAGGAGGAGTTGACCCTGCGCGGACCCGGCGCCCTGCACGCGCGCCTGGCCGCCGCCGACCCCGACGCCGCCCGCGCCATCCTGCCGGGCAACGGCCGCCGCATCGTCCGCGCCCTGGAGGTGATCGAGATCACCGGCAAGCCCTTCACGGCCAACCTCCCCGGCCACGACTCGATCTACGACACGGTCCAGATCGGCGTCGACGTCGCCCGCCCCGAACTGGACGAGCGCATCGCGCGCCGCGTCGACGTCATGTGGGAGGCCGGGCTCGTGGACGAGGTGCGCGCGCTGGAGGCCAGGGGGCTGCGCGAGGGCCGTACCGCGTCCCGCGCGCTCGGCTACCAGCAGCTTCTGTCGGCGCTGAGCGGGGAGTGCACCGAAGACGAGGCGCGCGCCGAAACCGTGCGCGCCACCAAGCGCTTCGCGCGCCGCCAGGACACCTGGTTCCGCCGCGATCCCCGGGTGGAGTGGCTGAGCGGCGCCGCGGCGGACCGCGGGGAACTCCCTGAGCGGGCGCTCGCCTTGGTCGAACGACCGGTTACAGCCTGATCACGTCATGGCATCGGGATGCGCCGCCGGTCAACGCGGCCATCGGCGCCGTGCCATCATCGAGCTTCGATCGACCAGTGGAAGTCCTAGTTGGGAGGGCGCGTGGCGATGGAGGCCGGCCCTCGTGACACCGCACCAGGCACCGAGCACGTCACCACCGACGGTGACGGGCCGGACCGGGGCGAGGACCGACTGACCGACGACGGACCCGAGGACGTGACGGGCGGCGTGACCGCCGACGGACCCACGCCCGAGGAGATGTACGCGAGCGGTCCGGAGGTCGAGGTCGAGCTGCGGCCGCAGCGGCGGCTGCGCATCTGGCAACTGGCACCCATCGTGGGCCTGGCCGCGGTCGGCTCCCTGATGTTCGCCTTCCCGCTCGCCTTCGACTTCGGCGACAGCGGCGCGGTGATCGCCATGCTGGGCCTGCTGATCTGCTCCTGCGCGGCCGGCTGGGGCATGATGGCCGCCCGCCGCGTCGGCTACACCTGGCCGGGTCTGCCCGCGCGCGGCTCCGGCCGCCGCCCGGACTGGCGGGTCGTGCTCGCCTATGCGCTGGTGGTCGCCGTCGTCGCCGTCCTCGCCGTGTGGCGGGTGGCCCGGCTGCGCTGAGCGCGCCCCTCGGCAGGCGGCGGGGCGTTGTCCACAGGGTTTCCCCCGGGCGGCTGCGCGTTGTCCACAGGGCGACGGCCCGCACAACGGCCTCGCGCGTGACGCCGTACGATCGAATCCATGAGCACGCGGATCGCCTTCCTCAAGGGCCACGGCACCGAGAACGACTTCGTGATCGTCCCGGACCCCGACAACGCCCTCGACCTGTCCCCGGCCGCCGTCGCCGCCCTGTGCGACCGCCGCGCCGGCATCGGGGGTGACGGAGTGCTGCACGTGGTGCGGTCCGCCGCCCACCCCGAGGCCAGGGACATGGCCGACGAGGCCGAGTGGTTCATGGACTACCGCAACAGCGACGGCTCGATCGCGGAGATGTGCGGCAACGGCGTCCGGGTGTTCGCGCGCTACCTCCAGCACGCCGGACATGTGGGCGCAGGTGACCTCGCGATCGCCACCCGCGGCGGAGTGAAGCGCGTCCACATCGACAAGGCCGCCTCTCTCGACGGCCAGGGCGACATCACCGTCGGCATGGGCCGCGCGACCCTGCCCGACGGCGAGGTCACGGTGACCGTCGGCGAGCGGAGCTGGCCCGCGCGGAACGTCAACATGGGCAATCCGCACGCCGTCGCCTTCGTGGACGAGCTGGACCACGCGGGCGACCTGTACACGGCGCCGCCCGTGAGCCCCGCCGGTGCCTATCCCGAGGGCGTCAACGTCGAGTTCGTGGCCGACCGGGCCCCCCGGCACGTCGCCATGCGCGTGCACGAGCGCGGCTCCGGCGAGACCCGCTCCTGCGGCACCGGCGCCTGCGCCGTCGCCGTGGCCACCGCCCGCCGCGACGGCGCCGACCCGGCCGTGACCGGCCTGCCGGCCACGTACACCGTGGACGTGCCCGGCGGCCGCCTGGTCATCACCGAGCGACCCGACGGAGAGATCGAGATGACGGGCCCCGCCGTGATCGTCGCCGAAGGCGAGATCGATGCCGCATGGCTGGCGAACACACTCGGCTGACCAGGCCGGACCCCGGCTCCGACGTCTCGGGACGCCGGGGCGGCAACGGCTGCGCCACCGGCCCGGTTCGAAACCGCAGGCGACTTCAGGCCAGGTGGCGCAAATCTCAAACCTCGTTTCCATCGCTCGAATGGGTGATCCGTTTCACGCTCGGCGGGAGGCGGTCGGTCGCGCGTGATGGGCTCGGTAGCATCAAGCACCGGCACGGACGGGGGAACGTCGCCATCCCTGAGCCGCGTACGCCCTGCAGCCCCGTCCACCGGTCCACGAGCCGGAGGTGCCCATGAGTGCGGAGGCCACGAACCCTGCGACCGCCGGCCCGGTAGCGCCCACAGCGCCCACCGTGGCCCGCAAGAAGGCCCGGCCACGCATCGACCTGCGCCGCCTCGGCCGGGCCGCGCTGCTGGGCCCCACCACCCGGGGCAAGCTCCCGGCCGCCATCGGGCACGTGGCCGAGGCCCACCGCGCCCACCACCCCGACGCCGACCTCGACCCGCTGCGCCGCGCCTATCTGCTCGCGGAGTCCTCGCACCGCGGCCAGATGCGCAAGAGCGGCGAGCCGTACATCACCCACCCCCTCGCCGTCACCCTGATCCTGGCTCAACTCGGCGCTGAGACGACCACGTTGGTCGCCTCCCTGCTCCACGACACCGTCGAGGACACCGAGGTGACGCTGGACCAGGTGCGGGAGCAGTTCGGGGAGGAGGTCCGTTATCTGGTCGACGGCGTCACCAAGCTGGAGAAGGTCGACTACGGAGCCGCCGCCGAGCCCGAGACCTTCCGCAAGATGCTCGTCGCCACCGGCAACGACGTGCGCGTGATGTCGATCAAGCTCGCGGACCGCCTGCACAACATGCGCACCCTCGGCGTGATGCGCCCCGAGAAACAGGCGCGCATCGCCAAGGTCACCCGCGATGTCCTCATCCCGCTCGCCGAACGCCTGGGTGTGCAGGCACTCAAGACCGAGCTGGAGGACCTGGTCTTCGCCATCCTCCACCCGGAGGAGTACCGGACCGTCAGAGAACTCATCGCACGGAACGCGGCCCGCGCCGACGACCCGCTCGAAGAGATCGCCGAAGAGGTCCGCGCGGTGCTGCGCGAGGCCGACATCCCCGCCGAAGTCCTCATCAGGCCCAGGCACTTCGTCTCCCTGCACCGCGTCAGCCGCAAACGCGGCGAACTGCGCGGCACCGACTTCGGCCGGCTGCTCGTCCTCGTGAACGAGGACGCCGACTGCTACGGCGTCCTCGGCGAGCTGCACACCTGTATGACCCCGGTCGTCTCGGAGTTCAAGGACTTCATCGCCGTCCCGAAGTTCAACCTGTACCAGTCGCTGCACACCGCCGTCGCCCGCGCCGACGGCCAGATCGCCGAAGTCCTCATCCGTACCCACCAGATGCACCGCACCGCAGAGGCGGGCGTGATCGCGCTCGGCAACCCCTACACCGCGCCCGAGGAACAGTCCGCGGCGGCCGACGGCGAGCGCGTCGACCCCACCCGCCCCGGCTGGCTCTCCCGCCTCCTCGACTGGCAGCGCGCCGCGCCCGATCCCGACACCTTCTGGTCCACCCTGCGCGAGGACCTCGCCCAGGACCGCGAGATCACCGTCGTCCGCCCCGACGGCGGCACCCTGGGGCTGCCCGAGGGCGCCACCTGCGTCGACGCGGCCTACGCGCAGTACGGCGACGACGCCCACGCCTGCATCGGCGCCCGCGTCAACGGCCGCCTCGCCCGGCTCAGCACCGTCCTGCACGACGGCGACACCGTGCAACTCCTCATGGGCCAGGACCCCGCCTCCGAGCCCTCCCGCGAATGGCTGGAGCACGCCCATACCCCGGCCGCGCGCATCGCCATCCAGCGGTGGCTCGCGGCCCATCCCGGTGACGACGCGACGCCCGCCGAAGCACAGCCTCCCGCCGAGGAAGCGGCTCCGGGGCGTCCCACCGCCGGTGCCCCCGCCGAGCCCCCGCCGGGCGCCGATGTGATCGCGGACATGCCGGGGGCCGCCGTACGGCTTGCCGGGTGCTGTACGCCCGTGCCGCCCGACGACATCAAGGGCTTCGCCGTGCGGGGGGGAGCGGTGACCGTGCACCGCGCCGAGTGCGCCGTGGCGGAGCGCATGAGGGAGCGGGGGCGCACGGAGGTCGGTGTGCGCTGGGGGGACAGCGCCGGCTGCCGGGTCACCCTGGTCGCTGAATCGTTCGGCCGCCCGCATCTGCTGGCAGACCTCACCGAGGTGATGGCACTGGAGGGCGCCGAGATCATCTCCGCGACCGTGGCCCCGCCGACCGAGCAGCGCGTCCACCACAGCTACACGCTCCAACTCCCCGACTCGGCACGGCTCCCGGCGCTGATGCGCGCGATGCGCGACGTGCCGGGGGTGTACGACGTGAACCGGGCGCAGGGGCCCGCTTCCTGAGCGCCGGGGCGCGTGTCCCGAGTGCGAGCCGCCCCTCGGGGCGCGTCTGCGCCGCGCGCCGTGCGCCGGGACCCGACTCCTCCGATCACGGGGCTGTTCATGGGCCACGGACGCAACCCGATCGGGTGGGCCGGGCGCGCGCCGTCGCCGTGGCGCGGTGGCGCGCTGGTAGCGGTGGGGCATGTCGTTCAACCTCCACTCGCGTCCGATCCCCGGCCTCCGTCGCGCACGCCGCTCCACGGCGGGCCTGCTCGCCTCCGCCGTCGCGGTCTGCCTGGTCGCCGCCGGAGCCCCCGCCGAACCCCTGGGCGTCGGTGACCGGCTCTACCCGGCCCTGGGCAACCCCGGCTACGACGTGGCGTCGTACGACCTCGCCTTCACCTACTCCGGCCGCAACGACAAGCCGCTGAGCGCCGTCACCACCATCCGGGCCCGGACGACCGCCACGCTTCGCCGCCTCAACCTCGACTTCGCCCACGGCGCCGTCGAGTCCGTCGAGGTCGACGGGCGCCCGGCCGCGTTCACCGGCGCCGGGGAGGACCTGGTCGTGACCCCCGACCACCCGCTGCCCCTGGGGAGCTGGACCCGGATCACCGTGCGGCACACCAGCGACCCGGTCGCCGCGAAGGACCGGGAGGGCGGCTGGGTGCGCACCACGGACGGCCTCGCCATGGCCAACCAGGCCGACGCCGCGCACCTGGTCTTCCCGTGCAACGACCACCCGTCCGACAAGGCGATGTTCACCTTCCGGATCACCGCCCCGAACGACTACACGGCCGTGGCCAACGGACTGCCGACCGGCACCGCCCGGGGCACTCGCACCACCACCTGGTCCTACCGCTCCGCGCACCCCATGGCCACCGAACTCGCCCAGGTCTCCATCGGCCGCTCCACGGTCGTCCACCGCAAAGGCCCGCACGGACTGCCGGTGCGCGACGTCGTCCCCACCGCCGACCGCAAGACCCTCGAGCGCTGGCTCGCCAAGACGCCCGGCCAGATCTCCTGGCTGGAGAGCAAGGTCGGCCCGTATCCCTTCGAGACCTACGGCGTGCTGATGGCACAGGCCAGCACCGGGTTCGAGCTGGAGACGCAGACCCTCTCCCTGTTCGAGAAGGACATCTTCACCGAGCCCGCCTACCCGAAGTGGTACATCGAGTCGGTCATGGTGCACGAGCTGTCCCACCAGTGGTTCGGCGACAGCGTCAGCCCCCGCACCTGGTCGGACGTGTGGCTGAACGAGGGGCACGCCACCTGGTACGAGGAGCTGTACGCCCAGGAGAAGGCGGACCGGCCCATGGCGGACCGGATGAAGGCCGCCTACGGCGCCTCCGACCGCTGGCGCGAGGCCGGCGGCCCGCCCGGACGCCCCAAGCCGCCCGCCCCCGGCCAGAAGATCGGCATCTTCCGCCCCAACGTCTACGACGGCGCCGCGCTCGTCCTCTACGCCCTGCGCCAGGAGATCGGCCGCCCCGCCTTCGAGCGCCTGGAGAAGATCTGGGTCCAGCAGAACCGGGACTCCAGCGTCGGGACCGCCGACTTCGTCCGGCTCGCCTCCTCGATCGGCGGGCGCGACCTGAGCGGCTTCTTCCGGGACTGGCTCTACGGCGCGAAGACCCCGCCGATGCCCGGCCACCCGGACTGGAAGCCGGCCCCGCCCGCGCCGACCAAGGAAGCGGGGCGTCCCAAGGGCGGCGCCTGAGCCCCGGAGCCGGGCCGCAGCGCCTTCCGCCCCGGGCTTCTCCCGCCCCGCGATCCTTCCGCCCCGGGCTTCTCCCGCCCCGCGATAACGCGGTGACGGGACATGCCGCGCCGTGCGAACATCTTCGGGCGGCGCGGCACGGTACCCGGGGAATCTCCCGGGGTACCAGAACGTTGTCCCTGATGTCCGGCGCCCACTTCGGCGACCGGACCGCACCCCCTCCGACGTAAGGACCCAATGACCTCCTCTTCTTCCCCTTCCCAGGACTCCAAGCGCCGCGCGCACGCCTACCCCGAAGGGCTTCGGGCCGATGCCCTGATGGAAGAGGACGTCGCCTGGAGTCACGACATCGACGGCGAGCGGGACGGCGACCAGTTCGACCGCTCCGAGCGCGCGGCCCTGCGCCGGGTCGCGGGACTGTCCACCGAGCTGGAGGACGTCACCGAGGTCGAGTACCGGCAGCTCCGTCTGGAGCGGGTCGTGCTCGTCGGTGTGTGGACCACCGGCACCGCGGCGGACGCGGACAACTCCCTCGCGGAGCTGGCCGCCCTCGCCGAGACGGCGGGCGCCCTCGTGCTCGATGGCGTGATCCAGCGCCGCGACAAGCCCGACGCGGCCACCTACATCGGCTCCGGCAAGGCGCTCGAACTGCGCGACGTCGTGCTCGAGACCGGCGCCGACACCGTGATCTGCGACGGTGAGCTGAGCCCCGGCCAGCTCATCCAGCTGGAGGACGTCGTCAAGGTCAAGGTCATCGACCGTACGGCCCTGATCCTCGACATCTTCGCCCAGCACGCCAAGTCCCGCGAGGGCAAGGCGCAGGTCGCGCTGGCTCAGATGCAGTACATGCTGCCCAGGCTGCGCGGCTGGGGTCAGTCGCTGTCCCGGCAGATGGGTGGCGGTCGCGGCGGCCTCGCCACGCGTGGTCCCGGTGAGACCAAGATCGAGACGGACCGGCGCCGTATCCGCGAGAAGATGGCGAAGATGCGCCGGGAGATCGCGGAGATGAAGACCGGCCGCGAGGTCAAGCGGCAGGAGCGCCGGCGCAACAAGGTGCCCTCCGTCGCCATCGCGGGTTATACCAACGCGGGCAAGTCCTCCCTGCTCAACCGCCTCACCGGCGCCGGCGTCCTGGTCGAGAACGCGCTGTTCGCGACCCTGGACCCGACCGTCCGCCGCGCGGAGACCCCGAGCGGCCGGGTGTACACGCTGGCCGACACCGTGGGCTTCGTCCGGCACCTGCCGCACCACCTGGTCGAGGCGTTCCGCTCCACCATGGAGGAGGTCGGCGACTCCGACCTCATCCTGCACGTGGTGGACGGCTCGCACCCCGTCCCGGAGGAGCAGCTCGCCGCCGTGCGCGAGGTGATCCGGGAGGTCGGCGCCACCGACGTGCCCGAGATCGTCGTGATCAACAAGGCGGACGCCGCCGACCCGCTGGTCCTCCAGCGGCTGCTGCGGGTCGAGAAGCGGTCCATCGCGGTCTCGGCGCGCACCGGCCAGGGCCTCGAAGAGCTGCTCGCGCTGATCGACGACGAGCTGCCCCGCCCCTCGGTCGAGGTCGAGGCGCTCGTCCCGTACACGCACGGCAAGCTCGTCGCCCGCGCCCACACCGAGGGCGAGGTGCTCTCCGAGGAGCACACGGGCGAGGGCACCCTGATCAAGGTCCGGGTGCACGCGGAACTGGCCGCCGAGCTGGCGCCGTACACGCCCGCGGCCACGGCCTGACGCACACGACGAGGCCCCGCCGACCCTTCCGTTGAGGAGAGGGACGGCGGGGCCTCGTCATGCCCGGGGTTCGTCGCGCGCGGGACTCAGTTCCCGGCGAACTGCCTGCTGACCGAGTCGTACACGCCCTTGGCCACCTCACCGAGCCGGGGGCCCGCCAGCCAGCCCGAGGAGGCCGGGCCGATGGAGGTGTTGGAGACCAGCGTCGGCTTGCCGTCAACGCCCGCCTCCACCCAGCCGCCGCCGGAGGAACCGCCCGTCATGGTGCAGCCGATGCGGTACATCGTGGGGTCCGCCTTGGCGATCGACAGCCGGCCCGGCTTGTCGGTGCACTGGTACAGCCGCTGCCCGTTGAACGGCGCCGCCGCCGGATAGCCGCTCGCCGTGAGGCTCTGCACGTCGGTCGCCGCCGGGGCGTCGAAGTCCACCGGCAGCGCACCGCCGACCGTCTCCTCCAGCGACTTGCCGCCGCTGCCCTGCTCCGGCGTCACATGGATCACCGCGAAGTCGTACGAGGCGCCGTTGCCGCCGGTCTCACCGCCGCCGTCGATCCACTGCTGCGAGGTCTTCGCCGAGTCGGCCCACCACACCCCGTACGGCGCGACCTCCGCCCGCGAGGCGGTCTTCATCTCGGCGGGCGAGAGGCTCTGGTTGTTGTACGACGGCACGAAGGCGATGTTGCGGTACCAGCCGCCCTTCTTGCCCGCGTGCACACAGTGCCCCGCCGTCCAGATGAGGTTGGACTTGCCGGGGTGCGCCGGGTCCTGCACGACCGTCGCCGAGCAGACCATCGTGCCCTTGGGGGCGTCGAAGAACACCTTGCCCGAGGTGGCGGCGTTGACGTGGTACGGCGCCCTGACCGACTGCGCCTGCACCGGCTGCGGCGTCGGGTCCGTCACGCCCTGGTCGCCGGAGAGGTCGCCGTCACCGACGCTCTTGGCCGGGTCGTCGGCGTCGCGCATCCGGTCGGGGTCCCACAGACCCTTGATGATCGGGTTGATGAAGTCGTTGGCCTCGCGAAGCCAGTCGTCCCGGTCCCAGTTCTTCCAGGCGCCGTTCTTCCACTTGTCCATGTCGATGCCGTGCTCCCTCAGCTTCTTGCTGAGGTCACCCGGAACCCTGGCCCTGCCGTCGCCCAGAGCGCCCGCGCCCGCCGCTGCCGTCGGTGAACCGCTCGCGTTGTCGTCGCCGCCACAGGCGGTGGCCGTCATCGCGAGCGCGGAGGCGAGCGCGACGGCCACCAGCGTTCTGCGGCCGCCACCCCCTCCCCGGCGAACGACGGACGACGGACGTATGGATCGCATGGTCGTGACTCCCCCTGCTGTGAAGGAATATGGTGCTTCGGCCTGTCATCGGCGGTCTGCTCGGGGCGAGTTCGTGCCGAAGTCGTGGCCGACTGGGAACGGGAACACACACTATGCGGTCGCCGTGGGGGACTTCCGACAGGACCGCAACGGTTACGTCACGGCAAGGATCTTGGGGCAACCCGTAACCCGTGGGCCGGTGGGCGGTTGGTAGCGGTTGGGGGTCCGTGGCCGGTGCCCGGCCCCCGACCATCAACTCGCCTGTGGACAGCGGGGAGGACAGCGAGCCGTGGCCGTGACCGAGTCGGAGGCTGGAGGCGCGTACGGGGCAGCCCCGGCCGTGCACGAGGGGATTCTCGGGCGCCAGTCGGCGCGCGAGTCCGCGGCCCGCACCTATGCCCGCGCGCTGCCCATCGTGCCGGTGCGGGCACGCGGTCTGACCATCGAGGGCGCCGACGGCCGCCGTTACCTGGACTGCCTCTCCGGCGCCGGAGCCCTCGCGCTCGGCCACAACCACCCGGTCGTGCTGGAGGCCATCCGCACGGTCCTCGACTCCGGCGCCCCGCTCTCGGTCCTGGACCTGGCGACGCCGGTCAAGGACCGGTTCACCACCGAGCTGTTCCACACCCTGCCGCCCGGGCTGGCCGACCGCGCGCGGGTGCAGTTCTGCGGGCCCGCGGGCACCGACGCGGTCGAGGCCGCGCTCAAACTGGTCCGGGCCGCCACCGGCCGCACCGGCGTCCTCGCCTTCACCGGCGCCTACCACGGCATGACCGCGGGTGCCCTCGCCGTCTCCGGCGGCGCCGACGAGGTGCGGGTCGCCCGGCTGCCCTATCCGCAGGACTACCGGTGTCCCTTCGGCGTCGGCGGTGCGCACGGCGCCGAACTCTCCGCCCGCTGGACCGAGTCCCTCCTCGACGACCCCAAGTCCGGTGTCCCGCTGCCGGCCGGGATGATCCTCGAACCCGTCCAGGGCGAGGGCGGGGTGCTCCCGGCCCCGGACGACTGGCTGCGCCGGATGCGCCGGATCACCGCCGACCGGTCCGTCCCGCTCATCGCCGACGAGGTGCAGACCGGTGTCGGCCGGACCGGCGCCTTCTGGGCCGTCGACCACAGCGGCATCACTCCCGACGTGATGGTCCTGTCCAAGGCCATCGGTGGCAGCCTCCCGCTGGCCGTGGTCGTCTACCGCGAGGACCTCGACGTCTGGCGCCCCGGCGCCCACGCGGGCACCTTCCGGGGCAACCAGCTCGCCATGGCCGCGGGCACCGCGACCCTGGCCTACGTCCGCGAGAACGGCCTGGCCGACCGCGCCGCCGCCCTGGGCACCCGGATGCTGGCTCAACTGCGGGAACTGCAGAGCCGGTTCCCCTGCGTCGGGGACGTACGGGGACGCGGGCTGATGATCGGTGTCGAACTGGTGAACCCGGAGGCCCCGAGCGCGGCTCCCGGTGCCGACCCCTGCGCACCGGGCACCACAGCCGCCCCTCACCAGGCCGACCCCGAACTCGCCCTCGCCGTCCAGCGGGAGTGCCTCGACCGCGGCCTGATCGTGGAACTCGGCGGACGCCACAACTCCGTCGTACGCCTCCTGCCGCCGCTCACCATCACCGACGAACAGGCGGCGGCGGTCCTGGACCGCCTCACCGACGCGGTGACGGCCGCGGCCCGCCACCACCCGGGCCACGCCACCCCGCCCCGACGGCCCGCCATCCCGGCCGAACGCACCGGCTAGCACACGCCGCCCGAACCCCTCGGCCGAACGCCTCGACCCGACTGGCCCGACCGACGGCGGTACTCCCGACACCCCGGTCAGCCACAGCGGTTGCGAAGCGGTGTCCGGCCACGGTGGTCCGAACACCACCGCCGACCCCAGCGGCCCGGACCCACCCCGCAGCCCACGCCGCCGAATTGTCCCGCCCACCGAAGCGGGACCAACGGGCCACCCCCCCCGGCCCGGACACCACCGTCGCGCCGAACCGGCCGCACGACGGACGGGCGACCACACCCGGACGCCCCCACCCCCGCGCCACACAACTCCCTCATCCCTGCCCTCCCGACCCATCGCCACCCTGAACCACCCCGCACACCCGCACAGCCCCGAGGAGCCGTCTTGACCGCCACACCCGCACCCGACGGCCGTTCCGAGACTCCCGACGAACCGCTCGATCCCGGCGCACCGTCCGCTCCCACACCCGCTCCGGCGCCGCTCGCCGAGGCCGTCCCGCAGCAGAAGCGACGCGCCCCGGACCCCGTGCGGCAGGGGGAGTCCGGCGCCGACCCGCTGGAGCACCCGGACCCGCTCACCGTCGCCCAGGCGGCGGCCGTCGAGAACCTGCTGCGCTGCTGGGTCCGCGAGACCGGCGTCGCCGTACCGGACGAGAGCACGCTCCATCTCCCGCTGCCCGCAAGCGGCACCGCTCTGACCGTGCCCGTCCGCCACTGGTCCCCGGCCGGCTGGCACCGCTTCGGGCTGCCCCGCCTCGACAGCGCCCCCGAACAGGCGCCGCCCGTCGACGCGGTGACCCTCGCCGCGCTGCTCTTCCGGGAGACAGCAGGACAGAGCAGCGACACCTCCGGCCCCGAGCGGCCCGCCGGTGACGGCGCCGACCTCGTCGCCAGGGTCGCCGACTCGCTGCGCAACACCGCCGCCTTCCTGGGTGAACGCCGCGCGCATCCCGCCGACGGCCCCGACCTCTTCCTCGCCGCCGAACAGTCCCTCCTCCTCGGCCACCCCCTGCACCCGGCTCCTAAGAGCCGCGAGGGACTCACCGAATCCGAGGCCCGCCGCTACGCTCCCGAGACCCACGGCTCCTTCCCGCTGCACTGGATGGCCGTGTCCCCCTCCCTTCTCGCCGCCGACTCGGCGTGGACCGAGCGCGGTCGAAGCGTCACCGCCTCCGAACTCACCCGGCGCCTCGCCGGAATCGACCTCTCCCTCCCCGAGGACCACGCCGCCCTGCCCCTGCACCCCTGGCAGGCCCGCGAACTACGGCACCGCCCCCCTGTCGCCGCGCTCCTCGACGCCGGCCTGCTCCGCGACCTCGGCCCGCTCGGCCCCGACTGGCATCCCACCTCCTCCGTCCGCACCGTCCACCGCTCCGGCGCCCCCGCGATGCTCAAGCTCTCCCTCGGTCTGCGCATCACCAACTCCCGTCGTGAGAACCTGCGCAAGGAACTGCACCGGGGCGTCGAGGTGCACCGCCTGCTGCGCACCGGCCTGTCCGAGGAGTGGCGCGCCGCGCACCCCTCGTTCGACATCGTCCGCGACCCGGCCTGGCTCGCCGTGGACGGCCCGGACGGACAGCCGCTGCCCGGGCTGGACGTGATGATCCGGCACAACCCCTTCCTCCCGGCCGACGACGCGGGCTGCGTCGCCGGACTGGTCTCCCCGCGCCCGCTCGCCGCACCCGGCACCGACGCCGCACCGGCCCAGGACCCCTGGCCGCTGCGCTCCCGGCTGGCCCGGCTCGTCGCTCGCCTCGCCACCCGCACCGGCCGCCCGGTGGGAGCCGTCGCCGCGGAGTGGTTCCTGCGCTATCTCGAACAGGTCGTCCGTCCCGTGCTGTGGCTCGACAGCGAAGCGGGGATCGCCCTGGAGGCGCACCAGCAGAACACCCTGCTGCTGCTCGACCGGGACGGCTGGCCCGTCGGCGGCCGCTACCGCGACAACCAGGGCTATTACTTCCGTGAGTCCCGCCGGGCCGAACTCGACGCCCGGCTGCCCGGGATCGGGAAGCAGAGCGACACCTTCGTCTCCGACGAGGTCACCGACGAGCGCTTCGCCTACTACCTCGCCATCAACAACGTGTTCGGCCTGATCGGCGCGTTCGGTTCGCAGGCGCTGGCCGACGAGCGCCTCCTGCTCGCCGCCTTCCGCCGATTCCTGGATGCCGCCGCCTCGGGACCTGCCGCGCTGCGCAGCTCCCTGCCCGGCCACCTCCTCGACTCACCCGTCCTGCGCTGCAAGGCCAATCTGCTGACGCGGCTGCACGGCCTGGACGAACTGGTCGGCCCGGTCGACACGCAGTCCGTCTACGTCACCATCGCCAATCCCCTCCATTCCTGACGTTCCCTTCCGGGGCCGTTCCCCTTCCTTTCCTCTCTTCCGCGAGTCACCCTCCTTCCAGAGCGGAGCAACCGGTGTCTTCCACAAGCGAGTTCCTCACCGTGCGCAGGCCGGGTCCGCTCCTGGCGGGCGACGACCCGCTCGACGCCCCCGCGACCTGGGGCGCGGTCGCCACCCCGGTGGGCCGGTTCGAGCTGGTCCCGGTGCGCCCGGCGCGGGATCTCGCGCTCGTCCACCGCTGGATGAACGACCCGGTGGTGGCCGCCTTCTGGGAGCTGGCCGGACCCGTGAGCACGACCGAGAGCCATCTACGGGCGCAGCTCGACGGTGACGGACGCAGCGCGCCGTGTCTGGGCGTCCTGGACGGCACGCCCGTCGGCTACTGGGAGATCTACCGGGCCGACCTGGACCCCCTGGCCCGGCACTACCCGGCCCGCCCTCACGACACGGGTATCCACCTGCTGATCGGCGACGCCTCCCACCGGGGGCGAGGGCTGGGGTCGGTCCTGCTCGAGGCCGTCGCCGACCTGATCCTGGACCGCCGTCCCTTCTGCACCCGTGTCGTCGCGGAACCGGACATGCGCAACACCCCCTCCGTGGCCGCTTTCCTGAGCGCCGGATTCCGGCGCGCCGCCGAGGTCGACCTGCCCGGCAAGCGAGCCGTCCTCATGGTCCGTGACCGGCCCCGCCCCCTCTTCCTGTGACGCAGGGTCGCGGGTCCGTCACATGTTGTACGTGCGGCGATCCCCGCTAGTTCCGCCCCGTCGAAAAAAGATCCGAGAAAGTCCGCCCGGGAAGGCGCAGTGATCACCCCCTCCGCTCCCGTCCCCTGTTCGGTCGGCCGATTGTCAGTCGGGGGCCGTAGGGTGGTCGGGCTATGACGAAGCCCTCACTCCCCGAACTCCTCCACGCCGCCGTCGCCGCCGTCGGCGGCACGGAGCGCCCCGGCCAGGTCACGATGGCCGAAGCGGTCGCGGAAACGATCGACGACGGTTCCCATCTGCTGGTCCAGGCCGGCACAGGCACCGGAAAGTCGCTCGGCTATCTCGTGCCCGCGCTCGCCCACGGGGAGCGGGTCGTCGTCGCCACGGCCACGCTCGCGCTCCAGCGCCAGCTCGTGGAGCGCGACCTGCCGCGCACGGTGGACGCCCTGCACCCGCTGCTGCGGCGCCGCCCGGAGTTCGCCATGCTCAAGGGCAGGTCGAACTACCTCTGCCTGCACCGGCTCCACGAAGGTATGCCGCAGGACGAGGAGGACGGCCTCTTCGACCAGTTCGAGGCGGCCGCCCCCACCAGCAAACTGGGCCAGGACCTGCTCCGCCTGCGCGACTGGTCGGACGAGACGGAGAACGGCGACCGCGACGACCTCACCCCCGGTGTCTCCGACCGCGCCTGGGCGCAGGTGTCGGTGTCCTCGCGGGAGTGCCTGGGCGCGACCAAGTGCGCCTACGGCGCCGAGTGCTTCGCGGAGATGGCTCGCGAGCGCGCCAAACTGGCCGAGGTCGTCGTCACGAACCACGCCCTCCTCGCGATCGACGCCATCGAGGGCGCCCCGGTGCTGCCCCAGCACGAGGTGCTGATCGTGGACGAGGCGCACGAACTCGTCTCCCGGGTCACCGGCGCCGCCACCGGCGAGCTCACGTCCGGCCAGGTCAACCGCGCTGTCCGCCGCGCGGCCAAGCTGGTCAACGAGAAGGCCGCCGACCAGCTCCAGACCGCCGCCGAGGGCTTCGAGCGGCTGATGGAGCTGGCGCTGCCCGGCCGCCTGGAGGAGATCCCGGAGGACCTCGGCTACGCCCTGGCCGCGCTGCGCGACGCCGCCCGCACGGTCATCACCGCGCTCGGCTCGACCCGCGACAAGTCGGTCCAGGACGAGGACGCGGTGCGCAAGCAGGCGCTGGCCTCCGTGGAGACGGTGCACGGTGTGGCCGAGCGGGTGCTGAACGGCTCGGAGTGGGACGTCGTCTGGTACGAACGCCACGACCGCTTCGGTGCCTCCCTGCGCGTGGCCCCCATGTCGGTCTCCGGGCTGCTCAGGGAGAAGCTCTTCGCGGACCGCAGCGTCGTCCTCGCCTCGGCGACCCTCAAGCTCGGCGGCGACTTCAACGGCGTCGGCGCGTCCCTGGGGCTCGCCCCCGAGGGGCAGGAGGGCGAGGACCTGCCGCAGTGGAAGGGGATCGACGTCGGCTCCCCGTTCGACTACCCCCGGCAGGGCATCCTCTACGTCGCCAAGCACCTCGCCCGCCCCGCGCGGGACGGCGACCGCACCGACATGCTGGACGAGCTGACCGAGCTGATCCAGGCCGCCGGCGGCCGCACGCTAGGTCTCTTCTCCTCGATGCGGGCAGCTCAGCTCGCCGCCGAGGAGCTGCGGGTGCGCATCCCCGAGTTCCCGATCCTGCTCCAGGGCGAGGAGACGCTCGGTGAGCTGATCAAGAACTTCGCGGCGGACCCCAAGACCTGCCTCTTCGGCACGCTGTCGCTGTGGCAGGGCGTCGACGTGCCGGGGCCGAGCTGTCAGCTCGTCGTGATGGACAAGATCCCGTTCCCGCGCCCGGACGACCCGCTGATGAGCGCCCGCCAGAAGGCGGTGGAGGACGCGGGCGGCAACGGCTTCATGGCGGTCGCCGCCACCCATGCCGCCCTGCTCATGGCGCAGGGCGCCGGCCGCCTGGTGCGGGCCACCGGCGACCGGGGTGTCGTAGCGGTGCTGGATCAGCGCCTGGCCACCGCGCGGTACGGCCAGTATCTGAAGGCGTCACTGCCCGAGTTCTGGTACACGACGGACCGTAACCAGGTGCGCAAGTCGCTCGCGGCGATCGACGCGGCGGCGAAGCAGACGGAGGGCGAGTAGGCGCAAAGGAAGGGGCGGCCGAGGGGGGTGACCGCACGGACCGCGGGCGAACGCGCGACCCCATGAGGCACCGAGAGGCGACACTCGACCGTACGAGACGGAGGGGAAAGGCAGGGGCCCCGGAACCGGCGCAGGGGTTCCGGGGCCCGGTCAGGGGGACGGGCTGCGAGGGGCCCGGTCCGCCGCGAGGGTCACACGCGGCGGAGTACCGCGACGACCTTGCCCAGGATCGTCGCGTCGTCGCCGGGGATGGGCTCGTAGGCGGCGTTGTGCGGGAGGAGCCAGACGTGGCCGTCCTCGCGCTTGAAGCGCTTCACGGTCGCCTCGCCGTCGAGCATGGCCGCCACGATGTCGCCGTTCTCCGCGACGGGCTGGCGGCGCACGGCGACCCAGTCGCCGTCGCAGATCGCGGCCTCGATCATGGAGTCGCCGACGACCTTGAGCACGAACAGTTCGCCGTCACCGACCAGCTGCCGGGGCAGCGGGAAGACGTCCTCGACCGACTCCTCGGCGAGGATCGGACCGCCCGCCGCGATGCGGCCGACCAGCGGGACGTACGAGGCGGCCGGCTTGCCCGCCGTGTCCGTGGGCTGCACGGTCACGGCCTGGTCCGAACCCCGGACCTCGTAGGCGCGCGGGCGGTGCGGGTCGCGGCGCAGGAAGCCCTTGCGCTCCAGCGCCATGAGCTGGTGCGCGACGGAGGAGGTGCTGGAGAGGCCGACGGCCTGGCCGATCTCGCGCATGGACGGCGGGTAGCCCCGCCGCTGCACGGAGTCCCGGATGACCTCGATCACCCGGCGCTGCCGGTCGGTGAGTCCCGAGCTGTCCGCGCGGATGCCTGGAGGTCGTCCCGGGAGGGAGCGCTTGTGTCCCTCGGGATTCGCGGCTTCGTTCATCGCGTGCACCGGCTCGGTCCGGCCGTCGGCTCGGCCTTGGGCAGTGATGGTGGCACTGTCGGCGGTGGTGGTCACGTCGGCCCCTCTCGATCGGTCTCCCTGCTGCACAACGGTAGTTGCTTTCGAAAGGTTGCGCCAAACACACGTTCGAGTGAAAAAGTGCGATTCGACTGACGCGATCAAGTGTCCAGGTGTATGGCTTACGCGCTCCCGGTGGGCAAAATGCCCATTGCTGTACTCTTCACCACCGGGCGGGCGTCCTCGCGCGCCTCGATCAGTGTGCCATCCGGGGTTCTACCGGCAGCTTCCGGGTGATGTCGGACCTCGACGGAGTTCCCGGTCGACCTCTCCCGGGTCCCGCCGCGGGCCGAAGCCGGACGCCCGCGCGCAAAGAGTTCCGGGTGGTGTTCACCGTAGCCCCGGGCCTCTCCTCGGGTCGCACGGGAGCCCCGCGTGTCCCCTCGATGCGCCCCCGCGCCTGCCCTTTACCCGTTTTCGCGCGGCGACACGCGTATCTGCCTCGGTGTTCGAGGTGATCCCCACATGTAGTGGTTGGATGGCTACAGATACCCACAAGTTGTGTTCGTTGCCGGTCCTGGGGTCTTCCGCACCTCCGCGATCGCCTATGCTTAGGTGCTGCTTCGCGGGGCTCCTGAGGTCCGGCGAGGCCATCGAGTCTGCTGTGAGGAGGGTTGGAGATCATGCACTGCCCCTTCTGCAGGCACCCCGACAGCCGTGTGGTCGACAGTCGTACGACCGACGACGGCACGTCGATCCGCAGGCGCCGCCAGTGCCCTGACTGCTCCCGTCGTTTCACGACCGTGGAGACGTGCTCGCTCATGGTGGTCAAGCGGTCCGGAGTCACCGAGCCGTTCAGCCGGACCAAGGTCATCAACGGCGTGCGCAAGGCATGTCAGGGACGGCCGGTCACCGAGGACGCGCTCGCGCAGCTCGGGCAGCGGGTCGAGGAGGCGGTACGGGCCACCGGAAGCGCCGAGCTGACCACCCACGACGTGGGGCTGGCCATACTCGGTCCGCTGCAGGAGCTCGACCTCGTCGCCTACCTGCGATTCGCCTCCGTCTACCGGGCGTTCGACTCGCTCGAGGACTTCGAGGCCGCGATCGCGGAGCTGAGGGAGACGACGCGCGGCCCCGCCGCGGACGGCGAGGAAACGGAAGCGGGGCGCCAGGAGGACCAAGCCGGGCAGCCGAGGACCCCTCAGGTCCCGGTGCCCGCGCACGCCGCCGAATGACCGGTCGGCCGGAGGACGGGAACGATCCCCGAGCCCGGCCGGAGGGCGGCTCACGAAGACCTGTCGCGGGTGGCGCCGAAGGTGCCCGCGACGCAAGACAGAACACGTGTCCTGGGAACATCGGGGCACTTCAGGGCGTTTTGCCCGACAGGGAGGCGGCATGACAGAGACGGCGAGCGGTCCGGCACGAGGTTCCCGAGCGAAGGGCACCAAGGCCACCAAGGGACTGCGCATCGAGCGCATCCACACGACCCCCGGCGTGCACCCGTACGACGAGGTCGAGTGGGCGCACCGCGACGTCGTCATGACCAACTGGCGCGACGGCTCGATCAACTTCGAGCAGCGTGGCGTCGAGTTCCCCGACTTCTGGTCGGTGAACGCGGTCAACATCGTCACCAGCAAGTACTTCCGCGGTGCCGTCGGCACCCCGCAGCGTGAGGTGAGCCTCAAGCAGCTCATCGACCGCATCGTGAAGACGTACCGGAAGGCCGGCGAGGACTACAAGTACTTCGCCTCGCCCGCCGACGCCGAGATCTTCGAGCACGAGCTGGCCTACGCCCTTCTGCACCAGATCTTCAGCTTCAACAGCCCGGTCTGGTTCAACGTCGGCACGCCGCAGCCCCAGCAGGTCTCCGCCTGCTTCATCCTGTCCGTCGACGACTCCATGGAGTCGATCCTCGACTGGTACAAGGAAGAGGGCATGATCTTCAAGGGCGGTTCGGGTGCCGGTCTGAACCTGTCCCGCATCCGCTCCTCCAAGGAACTGCTCTCCTCCGGCGGCAACGCCTCCGGCCCTGTCTCCTTCATGCGGGGCGCCGACGCCTCCGCCGGCACCATCAAGTCCGGTGGCGCCACCCGCCGCGCGGCCAAGATGGTCGTCCTCGACGTCGACCACCCCGACATCGAGGACTTCATCCAGACGAAGGTCAGCGAGGAGGAGAAGATCCGCGTCCTGCGCGACGCGGGCTTCGACATGGACCTGGGCGGCGACGACATCACGTCCGTCCAGTACCAGAACGCCAACAACTCCGTCCGCGTGAACGACGAGTTCATGAAGGCGGTCGAGGGCGGCACCAACTTCGGCCTGCGCGCCCGCATGACCGGTGAGGTCATCGAGGAGGTCGACGCCAAGGCGCTGTTCCGCAAGATCGCGGAGGCGGCCTGGGCCTGCGCTGACCCGGGCATCCAGTACGACGACCAGATCAACCACTGGCACACCTGCCCCGAGTCCGGCCGGATCACCGCGTCGAACCCGTGCAGCGAGTACATGCACCTGGACAACACGTCCTGCAACCTCGCCTCGCTGAACCTGATGAAGTTCCTCAAGGACGACGGCAAGGGCAACCAGTCCTTCGAGAGCGAGCGCTTCCAGAAGGTCGTCGAGCTGGTCATCACCGCGATGGACATCTCGATCTGCTTCGCGGACTTCCCCACCGAGAAGATCGGTGAGAACACCCGCGCCTTCCGCCAGCTCGGCATCGGCTACGCCAACCTCGGCGCCCTGCTGATGGCCACCGGCCACGCGTACGACTCCGACGGCGGCCGCACGCTCGCCGCCGCCATCACCTCCCTGATGACGGGCACCGCCTACCGCCGCTCCGCAGAGCTGGCCGCGATCGTCGGCCCGTACGACGGTTACGCCCGCAACGCCGACGCCCACAAGCGCGTCATGAAGCAGCACGCCGACGCCAACGCGACGGCCGTCCGCACGGACGACCTGGACAGCCCGGTGTGGGCCGCCGCCACGGAGGCCTGGCAGGACGTCGTGCGCATCGGCGAGCAGAACGGTTTCCGTAACTCCCAGGCGTCCGTGCTCGCCCCGACCGGCACCATCGGTCTGGCGATGTCCTGCGACACCACCGGTGTGGAGCCCGACCTCGCGCTGGTGAAGTTCAAGAAGCTCGTCGGCGGCGGCTCGATGCAGATCGTCAACGGCACGGTCCCGCAGGCCCTGCGCCGCCTGGGCTACCAGGAGGAGCAGATCGAGGCGATCGTCGCCCACATCGCCGAGCACGGCAATGTGATCGACGCCCCGGGCCTCAAGACCGAGCACTACGAGGTGTTCGACTGCGCCATGGGCGAGCGCGCCATCTCCCCGATGGGCCACGTTCGCATGATGGCCGCGATCCAGCCGTGGATCTCCGGCGCCATCTCCAAGACGGTCAACATGCCGGAGACGGCGACCGTCGAGGAGGTCGAGGAGATCTACTTCGAGGCCTGGAAGCTGGGCGTCAAGGCGCTCGCGATCTACCGCGACAACTGCAAGGTCGGCCAGCCGCTCTCCGCCAAGAAGAAGGAGGACGAGAAGGCCGAGGTGACCGCGAAGGCCGAGGCGACCATCCGCGAGACGGTCGAGAAGGTCGTCGAGTACCGTCCGGTGCGCAAGCGCCTGCCCAAGGGCCGTCCCGGCATCACCACGTCCTTCACGGTCGGCGGCGCCGAGGGTTACATGACCGCCAACTCCTACCCGGACGACGGTCTCGGCGAGGTCTTCCTGAAGATGTCCAAGCAGGGTTCGACGCTCGCGGGCATGATGGACGCCTTCTCCATCGCCGTCTCCGTCGGCCTCCAGTACGGCGTGCCGCTGGAGACCTACGTCTCGAAGTTCACCAACATGCGCTTCGAGCCGGCCGGTATGACGGACGACCCGGACGTGCGGATGGCGCAGTCGATCGTCGACTACATCTTCCGCCGCCTGGCGCTGGACTTCCTGCCCTTCGAGACCCGCTCCGCGCTCGGCATCCACTCCGCCGAGGAGCGTCAGCGTCACCTGGAGACCGGTTCCTACGAGCCGGCCGACGACGAGGTCGACGTCGAGGGTCTGGCCCAGTCCGCCCCGCGCCAGACCGAGCTGAAGGCGGTCGCGACGCCCAAGGCCGAGGCCGAGTCGGTCAAGCCCGCCCCCAAGCAGGCCCACACCAGCGCCGAACTCGTCGAGATGCAGCTCGGCATCCAGGCCGACGCCCCGCTCTGCTTCTCCTGCGGCACCAAGATGCAGCGAGCCGGCTCCTGCTACATCTGCGAGGGCTGCGGCTCGACCAGCGGCTGCAGCTAGCGGTGACGCCCTGAGGGGCGCCGACTGAGCCGCAGGGCGGGGAAACCTCCAACGAGGTCTCCCCGCCCTGCGGCGCTTCTCCGCCGGGCCATGGCCTGATCGTATTGAGGGCCATACGGCGATTCCGGCTCGTGCGGTTGCCGACGGCGGTCTCCAGCAACTCCCGGCCATGGCCGGGGTGCTCGTCCCGTCGGCCCACGACCATGCCGAGAAGGCCGTCGATCTCGAACTCCTTGCCGGGGCCCGTTCCGTCGCCCCTTACTCCCTCAGCCCGGCGTCAGACCCCCCGCGCCCGTCCCATCACCCGCGTGAACGTCGTCGGGTCCTCCGTGAAGCCGTGGACGCCCGCCCGGAACGTCCACTCGCCCAGGTCGTCGCGGACGAATTCCGCGACCGTGGCGGCCGTCGCGTCGGGGACGGAGGTGAAGTCGTCTTCGGCGAGGACCGTGTAGCCGGTGCGGACGCGCAGGGCGGGGGCGAGTATCCGGGTGAAGGTGAGGGGGCCGTCGTCCTGGCGTATGACGACGCCGACCACCACGCGCGCGTAGCGGCGGTCGAGGCGGTGGAGTTCGAGGGTCATGACCTCGTCCCAGCCGAAGCCCTTGCCGTCCGGGCTGTCGCGGTTGAGGAAGATCGTGCCGTCGGGGGAGCGGCTGTCGAAGTGCACCAGATGGGCGGGTTCTCCGTGGGGGTCGTCCGCCGTGTACGTCGCGGCGACGAGGTCCAGGTCGGAGGGTGGGCGTCCCGCGGGACTGGGATTCCACTTCAGCGCCACCTCGACACCGCGGATTCCCTTGCCGAATCCGGTCACAGGTTTCCCCTCTCCCGAAGGCCCGCTTTCTCAACTTCCGCTGCAATATGGCTCGTTGTTCATCCTGCCACGCGAACAGGGCGCCCGCGCGGGGGATATGAGCCGGAGCGTGACCGACGCCACGTCGCGTGGCCTTACGATGGCGCAGTGCTGGTCAAGTGGATTCGCTGCACCGTCGTGGACCGCCGGGGGTTCGAACGGGGACAGCGGAAATGGGCGGGGCTTCTGGGGGAGCCGGGATTTCGGGGACAGGGCGGAGGCTGGAGCCGGCAGCGGCCGGGTGTGGCACACATCTTCGCCTTCTGGGAGAGCCGCGCCTTCTACGACTCCTTCATGGCGCGCTCGCACGACCGCCTCGCCGCGTCGCAGTCCGGCACGTTCAAGGACAGCCAGGTCAAGCTGTTCGAGTACCGCTTCGACGTGAAGACCGGCTTCGAACCCCGGTTCACCGACGCGGACCTGATCCGGGTCGCCCTCTGCCGCGCCCACGAGGAGCGCGTCGAGCATTTCACCCTCATGCAGGAGAAGGTCTGGAACCCCGCCATGGCGGGCTCGCCCGGCATGATCAGGGGCATGTTCGCCGAGGCACCCGCGCACGAGTTCCTGGTGCTGTCCATGTGGCGCTCGGCCGCCGAGCACGGCAAGTACCGCACCGAACGTGTGGAGCGCCTCGCCCTGCGCGCCCAGACCGAGGCGGACATCGCCGCCCTCTCCGGCGACATCGTGGAACTCGAGCCGTCCTGGACGGTCTGAGACGCCCGAAGCATGTGACCTACGCCGTATGAAGCCGGTATGCGTGCGCGACCGCCCCCGGCGCGATCTAGGGTGCTGGCATGGCACGACCACGGCGCATCATTCTTGTCCGACACGGGGAGTCAACGGGCAACGTCGATGACTCCGTGTACGAGCGCGAGCCCGACCACGCCCTCGCCCTGACCGAGCGCGGCCGACGCCAGGCCGAGCACACCGGCGAGCGGCTCCGCGAGATCATCGGCGACGAACGCGTGAGCGTGTACGTCTCCCCCTACCGCCGCACCCACGAGACCCTGGACTCCTTCCACCTCGATCCCGCGCGCATACGCGTACGCGAGGAGCCCCGGCTGCGCGAGCAGGACTGGGGCAACTGGCAGGAGCGCGGCGACGTCCGCCTCCAGAAGGCGTACCGCGACGCCTACGGCCACTTCTTCTTCCGCTTCCCCCAGGGGGAGTCCGGCGCCGACGTCTACGACCGGGTCGGCGGCTTCCTGGAGAGCCTGTTCCGCAGTTTCGAGGAGCCCGACCACCCGCCGAACGTCCTCCTGGTGACGCACGGCCTGGCCATGCGGCTGTTCTGCATGCGCTGGTTCCACTGGACCGTGTCCGAATTCGAGTCCCTGTCGAATCCCGGGAACGCCGAGCTGCGGATGCTCGTTCTCGGGGAGAACGGCAAGTACGCCCTCGACCGTCCCTTCGAGCGCTGGCGCGAACCGGTGCCCTACTGGATCGGCAGTTGAGGGCACACAAGGCTGCCGGGGCCGCAGGGCACGACACGGCTTCCGAGGCCGTGTCGCCGAATATCGCATGATCGAACAACGGGTCCACGGATAGGCTGGCCGAAGATGACCTCCGAATCCTCCTCTTCCGGGCGCCTCGACCGCGCCCTGGCCAGCCTGCGCGGACTCGCCGTGGGCGACGCGCTCGGCTCGCAGTTCTTCGTCCCGGTGAACCTCCCGCTGCTCAAACGGCGCGAGCTGCCCGACGGGATGTGGCAGTGGACCGACGACACGGAGATGGCCTGCTCGGTCGTGTCCGTCCTCGCCGCACACGACCGGGTCCACCAGGACGCCCTGGCCCACTCCTTCGCCCACCACCACGACTTCGACCGCGGCTACGGCCCCGCCGTGAACCGGCTGCTGCGCCTCGTCCGCGAGGGCGCCGACTGGCGCGAACTGGCCGCCCGGCTCTTCCAGGGCCAGGGCTCCTGGGGCAACGGCGCCGCGATGCGCATCGCCCCCCTCGGCGCCTGGTACGCCGACGACCCCGAGCAGGCCACCCACCAGGCGGAGATCTCCGCCTACCCCACCCACCAGCACCGGGAGGCCGTGGCGGGCGCCATGGCGGTGGCGGCCGCGGCCGCCCTGGCCGCCTCCCCGGACGGCCCGCCGACCCCGCAAGCGCTCCTGGACGGCGTCATCGCCCTGGTGCCCACAAGCGCCGTGGAGGCGGGCCTCAGGCGCGCCCGGGACATGCTCGACTACGAGGACGCGGCCACCGTCGCGGCCGTCCTCGGCTGCGGTCGCCGCACCAGCGCCCACGACACCGTCCCGTTCGCCCTGTGGTCCGCCGCCCGCGCCCTCACCGACTTCGAGCGGGCCTTCTGGACGACCGCCCAGGTGGGCGGCGACGTGGACACGACCTGCGCGATCGTCGGCGGCGTCCTGGCCGCGGGCACGGCGGGCGCCCCGCCCGGGACGTGGTCGGAGCGGACCGAGGAGCTGCCCGCGTGGGTGCCTGCCAGCCGCTGACGGCACCGGACGACGGCTGCCGGGAACGCCGTACGAACCGGCCCCGGCCGCCCGGGACCCGGTAGGGGAGGGGCGGGGTGTCGCGCCCCTCGCCGGGCGGCGTACGCTAAGGGCGCCATGCCGTACGAACCACCCACTCATACCGTCGAGCGCTCCCTGCGCGCCACGACCGGAGCGAAGGTCATCGCCGGCGTCGACGAGGTGGGACGCGGCGCGTGGGCCGGGCCCGTCACGGTCTGCGCCGCGATCACCGGACTCCGGCGACCGCCCGAGGGACTCACCGACTCCAAGCTGCTCACGGTCAAGCGGCGTACGGAACTGGCCGGGATACTCCAGACCTGGGTCACGGCCTACGCCCTGGGACACGCCTCCCCCGAGGAGATCGACGACCTGGGTATGACCGCCGCGCTGCGGCTTGCCGCCGTACGGGCTCTGGAGTCGCTCCCGGTACGTCCCGACGCCGTGATCCTCGACGGCAAGCACGACTACCTCGGCGCTCCCTGGCGGGTGCGCACGGTGATCAAGGGCGACCGGTCGTGCGTGGCCGTCGCGGCGGCCTCGGTGATCGCCAAGGTGCGGCGCGACAAAATGATGGCCGAACTCGGTGCCGGCCATGCAGACTTCGGATTCGCGGACAACGCCGGGTATCCCTCACCCGTGCACAAGGCCGCACTGGAGGAGCGGGGACCCACCCCGTACCACCGCCTGTCGTGGGCGTATCTTGATGCGCTGCCCCAGTGGCGGCACCTCAAGAAGGCCCGCAGCTGGGCCGACGGAGGCCCTCCGGAGATCGAAGGCCAGCTCGGCTTCGACTTCTGATGGTTCCGCCCGCACCGATGTGCCACCCGGACGTCGGTGTCGTTTCAACGTTTGATAAAAATCAGCTCATGCCTCTCATTCCCGAGGAGCCTCAGATTCACGAGAGTGCCCAGGGTTCCAGCGCCATGGCGGCCACCGGCCGCGTCGCGCCGACCCCTCGCCCCGTACCCGGCCCCCGCCCCGCGGCTTCGGCCCGCCCCGGTCGTCCCGGCCCTCCGCGGCCGGCTCCGCCGGTGCAGCGCACGCCGCGTGACGTGGCTCCGGCCAAGCCGAGCCCGTCGGGCCCGGCCGCTCCCGCCGCCCCCGCGGCGACCCCGCAGATCCAGTTGATCCCGGCCTCGGCCGAGGGCGCGCTCGACGCCGCCGAGGAGGCGCTGGACCTGCTGCTCGACTCGGGCCGTGCCCCGGGTGAGGTGCTGGTGATCACCACCGGCCCCCAGCACCCGTGGACCGAGCACGAGCTGTCCTTCGGTGAGGCGTCCTACTGGGCGCAGCACGACGCGGGCGACGACGTGTTCTACGCGGACGCGGCCTTCGCCCCCCGCGCCGCCATCCGTCCCGTGGTCGTCGTGGCCGTGAACGGGGGCGGCACCGAAGCCGCCGCCACCGCCCTCGCCGCGGCCCACTCCCGGGCCGGGGCCCTGCTGATCGTCTGCGGCGACCCGCAGCAGATCAACGCGGTCCTGGGCGCCGGGGTCTGATCCCGAGCGGCACGGGCCATCGGTCGCTCCGGTGGCGTCCGCGCCGCCCTGCGGTCTCCGCCGTGCCCGGATCGCCGTCCGGTGGCCGGTCCCCGTCGTGGGGCCGGCCACCGGACGGCAATTCGCGTTCACGGTGCCTGACATCGCTGTGGCGGCGGCGCTGCGCCACCGCCGCCTCGCGGCCGTGTGCGCTCTGAGCCCCAGGTCAGCGTGCCGCCGCCCGGCGCAGCACCTCGGAGACCGGACCCCCGGTACGCGGTGCCAGCGGCGGGACCTCGGACAGGGCGAACGCCTCCGGCGCCGAATGGGCATGGGGACTCCGGCCCCCGCGTCCCTCGCCGAGCACCTGCCAGCCCTCCTGGGTCAGCGTGATGTAGGCGCCACAGCGCAGCCCGTGCAACGTGCACGCGTCGCGCAGCCCCCACATCCAGGCGCCGTCCTCCTCGGTCCAACGCGCCTCGCCCTCGCGGCAGTAGAGCAGCACGGCGGTGCGCACCGGAGTGCGGCGGCGCAGATCGTGCGGGATGATCCGGCGCAATTGGTCGAGCAGGGCGTTGCGGAACATCCAGCCGTCGGCCGGGGCGGGACGACGGGTGAACGAGGCGCTGGCACAGAGCCGTTCGTCCGGATCGAGCACGGCCACGACGGCCGTGGACGGTCTGGGGCGATGGCGGACGTGCAGCCCGCCCACGACCTCGCGCGGGTTGCGCAGCAGCGGGATTCCGGCGGCGGCCCACTCGGCGGGTTCGAGCAGACGGCTGGCGGAAGCGGCGGTCACGGACGTCGACAACGAGGCCGCCGAGGACGAGGCGAATCCGAAGGTCACGTTCCTCCCTTCGGCTACGCGCCCACACTGCGGGCGAGGTCGGATTCGGGGGAGCGCGCACCGCAGTAAAGCCCAGCCGGAACACGGGCGAGCCGTGCGGGGAGCGGACTTCAATTCTTCCTGTCGAACTTGGATGCGGCAACGAGCAATTGGGGCCGCCGACGGTTATCTGGTGGTGCGTTACTTATATCCCTACCCCCGGCGACCACCGCCGACGCCTCGAGCGACCGTTTCGCGCCCTTTCCGCGCTCCGGCGCCGACGCCCGCGCGCGAGGGGGTGTGTCACACCGGCCGGATTCGCCGATTGTCAGTGCCATCGGGTTGCATGGAGGCATGGACGATCTCAAGCTCCGCGCCGAAGCCGATGCCGTCCTCGCCGAGCTGGTCGGCGACCGGGAGGGCGCGGCGCGGCTGCGGGAGGACCAGTGGCAGGCCGTGGCCGCGCTGGTGGAGGAGCACCGGCGGGCGCTGGTCGTGCAGCGCACCGGCTGGGGCAAGTCGGCGGTGTACTTCGTGGCCACCGCGCTGCTGCGCCGCCGGGGCGCCGGCCCCACGGTGATCGTCTCGCCGCTGCTGGCGCTCATGCGCAACCAGGTCGAGGCGGCGGAGCGGGCCGGCATCCGCGCCCGCACCATCAACTCGGCCAACCCGGAGGAGTGGGACTCCATCCACGAGGAGGTCGAGCGTGGCGAGACCGACGTCCTCCTGGTCAGTCCCGAGCGCCTCAACTCCGTGGACTTCCGCGAGAACATGCTGCCCAAGCTGGCCGCCACGGCCGGTCTGCTGGTGGTCGACGAGGCGCACTGCATCTCCGACTGGGGACACGACTTCCGGCCCGACTACCGACGGCTGCGCACCATGCTTGCCGAGCTGCCGACGGACGTGCCCGTCCTGGCCACGACGGCGACCGCCAACGCGCGCGTGACGGCCGACGTGGCCGAGCAACTGGGCACCGGCGGCGCGGACGCCCTGGTGCTGCGCGGGCCACTGGACCGGGAGAGCCTGCGGCTCGGCGTCCTGAAGCTGCCGGACGCCGCGCACCGGCTGGCCTGGCTGGGGGAGCGGCTGGGTGATCTGCCGGGCTCCGGGATCATCTACACGCTGACGGTGGCGGCGGCCGAGGAGGTCGCGGCCTATCTGCGCCAGCGCGGCTATCCGGTCGCCTCCTACACCGGCAAGACCGAGAACGCGGACCGCCTCCAGGCCGAGGAGGACCTGCTGGCGAACCGCGTGAAGGCCCTGGTGGCGACCTCGGCCCTCGGCATGGGCTTCGACAAGCCGGACCTGGGCTTCGTGGTCCACCTGGGCTCGCCCTCCTCCCCGATCTCCTACTACCAGCAGGTGGGCCGCGCGGGCCGAGGCGTGGAGCACGCCGACGTCCTGCTGCTGCCCGGCCGCGAGGACGAGGCGATCTGGGCCTACTTCGCCTCGGTCGGCTTCCCGCCCGAGGAGCAGGTACGGCGCACCCTGTCGGTGCTGGAGCAGGCGGACCGCCCCCTGTCGCTGCCAGCCCTGGAGCCACTGGTGGAGCTACGGCGCTCCCGGCTGGAGACCATGCTGAAGGTCCTGGACGTGGACGGCGCGGTCAAGCGCGTGAAGGGCGGCTGGATCGCCACCGGCCGCCCATGGGCCTACGACGCCGAGCGGTACGCGCGCGTGGCCCACCAGCGCGAGACCGAACAGCAGGCGATGCGGGACTACGTCACGACCCCGACCTGCCGGATGGAGTTCCTGCAACACCAGCTCGACGACGAGAAGGCCACCGCCTGCGGCCGCTGCGACAACTGCGCCGGACCCTGGCTCGACCCCGCCGTCGCCCCTGACGCCCTCGCTGCGGCGCGGGGCGAACTGGAACGCCCCGGCGTCGAGATCGAGCCCCGCCGGATGTGGCCCACCGGTATGCCCGCGATCGGCGTAGACCTCAAGGGCCGCATCCCCGCGGACCGGCAGGCCGCCGTCGGCCGCGCACTCGGCCGGCTCTCGGACATCGGCTGGGGCAACCGGCTGCGCCCCCTGCTGTCGCCCCAGTCACCGGACGGCCCGGTCCCGGACGACGTCCTCTCCGCCGTGGTGACGGTGCTCGCCGACTGGGCCCGCTCACCGGGCGGCTGGGCGAGCGGGACGGCGGACGCGACACCGCGCCCGGTGGGCGTGGTCGCGATGCCCTCCCGCACCCACCCCCACCTGGTCACCTCCCTCGCCGAAGGCGTCGCCCGCATCGGCCGCCTCCCCCTCCTCGGCACCCTCACCCTCACCGACGACCACCCCACCCCCCGCAGCAACTCCGCCCAGCGCCTCCGCACCCTCACCACGTCCCTGACGGTCCCACCCGACCTCGCCTCCACCCTCGCGGCCACCCCCGGCCCGGTCCTCCTCGTGGACGACTACACGGACTCGGGCTGGTCCCTGGCGGTGGCGGCGCGGCTGCTGCGGCAGGCGGGGGCGGAGAGGGTTCTGCCGTTGGTGCTGGGGGTGGGCGGGTAACGGGCTGCGGCGGCCCGGGTACGGCGTGGGTCGGGCGGCCGTCCGCGACATCTTGGCGTGTCCCTGATCCGACTTATCCACAGGGGTCAGCAGGATGGGGCGAATTGCGAGATCGTCAGCGCATGACGAATCACAGCGAAACGACTGGATCGTTCGAGAACGGTGAGAACGGGGACTTTTCGGGAACGGGGGTGCGAGGTGATGGGACGGCAGGGGCGCCGGTCGGGGCGCGGGAGGTTCCGGACGCGCAGGTCACGCTGCGTACGCCGGCCGAGCTGGCCGACGCGCTGCCGTATCTGCTCGGGTATCGCCCCGAGGACAGCATGGTGCTGGTGGCGCTGTACGACACCAACGGGCCGGGGAGGTTCGGCGGGCGGGCTCGGCTGGGGATTCCCGCGAGCGAGGAGGACTGGGGTGCGGCGGCTCGGCAGGTCGCCAGGGGGCTGGTGCTGGGCAGCGAGCGGCGTGGGGCGCGTGCGGAGCGGATGGTCGCGTACGTCTGCCAGGAGCCGCGGGCGGGTGAGTCCGGGCAGGACGTGATGCGCAGGCTCCGCCCGCTGGCCCAGCTGCTGCGCACCGAGTGCGGGAGCCTGGACGTCCCCGTGGTCGAGGCGCTGTGTGTCTCGGGCGGTCGCTTCTGGTCCTACGTGTGCCCGGTCGACGCGTGCTGTCCGGCCGAGGGCACCGCGATGGGCCTGCCCGGCACCTCGGTCCTCGCTGCGGCGGCCACCTACGCCGGACTCCAGGTGCGCGGCACGCTGCGGGAACTCCGCGCCAGGATGCTGCCCTGGGAGACCTCCGCCGCCCTGGAACAGGAGGTCGCCCTGGACGCGGCGGGACTGTCGCTGGTGCCCCGCATCCTGGACGAGGCGAGCCGCGAGGAGGTGGCGGTGGAGACCCTGGACCTCACCGAACGGATCATCCGGCGCTTCGCGGAGGCACCCCCGGTCTCCGGCACGCACCCGGCGGACCTGCGCGACGACACGCTGCTCGCGCACGACGAGGCGGCCGCGCTGATCCTCGGGCTGCAGGACCGTACGACGCGTGACCGTGCGGCCGCCTGGATGGAGGGCGACGAAGGGGCACCTGCCCTGCGGCTCTGGCGCGCCCTGGCCCGCCGCTGCGTCGGCCCCTACCGCGAGCACGCCGCCGCCCCGCTGACACTGGCCGGCTGGGTCGCCTGGTCCACCGGCGACGAACTGGAGGCACGGGAGGCCCTGGCGATGGCCCTCGGCGCGGACCCCGACTACCTCTTCGCCCGCCTGCTGCATCAAGCCTGCAACGAAGGGATCGACCCGGAGACGGTCCGGCGCTGTCTCCGCGTGGAACGGGCGAACCGGCTGCGAGGGGCGGGTCCGGAGAACGGCGACGTGGAGCCAGGGCCGCCGCCCGGGACAAGTGAGCCACAGGCGGCGTGCGTCCCCGCGCCCGCCTGTGCTGAGGGAGGGGACGAACAAACTCCAGCCGGCGACCGCGCTGAGAGCGAAGCCGCAGCACCCTCCGCCACCCCCAACTCGCGCCGCCGACGCCGGGGTCGGCCCCCGGGCCGCATGGGTTCCGGCACCAGCGGCTCCGCTCGCGCGGACACCGTCCGCCGACGACCCCCGCACCGGCGTCCGGACGCCACCTCCACCGCACCGGCCCGGCGAGGAGGCGCGAGGCGGGACACCACCCGTACCTGCGCGACCGACGGGGAGACCAAGTGAGCGTGGCCGTGCCGCCGCCGGAAAGTCGACCGGGACCGATGCCACCGCCCTCATGACCACAGCCGCCGACGTGCACGACAGCGACCGGAGAAGGGAGTGTTTATCGTCAAGGAGACGACTATGATCGCCTTATGCCCTACGACCCGTCAGCGTTTCCGCCATTCGCCGTCACCGTGGACCTGGTCGTGCTGACCGTTCGCCGTCATGCCCTGTGCGCGCTGGCGGTACGTAGAGGCGAGCAGCCCTTCCAGGGGCGTTGGGCGCTCCCCGGCGGATTCGTGCGAGCCGACGAGGACCTGTCCCAGGCGGCGGCACGGGAACTGGCCGAGGAGACCGGGCTCCGGGCCCACGACCCCGCCGTCCCGGCCCAGGACCACGGCGCGCATCTGGAACAGCTCGCCACCTACGGCGATCCGAAGCGCGACCCGCGTATGCGGGTGGTCAGCGTGGCGCACCTGGCCCTCGCCCCGGACCTCCCCGCACCCCGCGCGGGCGGCGACGCGAGCAACGCGCGCTGGGCACCGGTCGAGGAACTGCTCCAGCAGGGCGGCTACGGCCGGGACGGCGAGCCCGTCGCGCCGCTCGCCTTCGACCACGGCCAGATCCTCGCCGACGGGGTGGAGCGGGCCCGATCCAAGATTGAGTACTCGTCGCTGGCCACGGCGTTCTGCCCGCCCGAGTTCACGGTCGGAGAGCTGCGCCGCGTCTACGAGGCGGTCTGGGGCGTGGCTCTCGATCCGCGCAACTTCCACCGCAAGGTCACCGGGACGCCGGGCTTCCTCGTGCCGACCGGCGGGACGACCACCCGCCAGGGCGGCAGGCCGGCCCAGCTCTTCCGAGCGGGAGGCGCCACCCTGCTCAACCCGCCGATGCTCCGCCCGGAGGTCTGAGGCGAGCGCGTCGCGGGGTCACCCGGGCGACCGCAGTCCACCGGGAAGCACGCGAAAGTCCCACGGAGCCCTGACCGCAGGCGCCTGGCACCTCACCCGAACGGCGCACACGAGTTGCGCGCCCCCGCACGTCACGATAAAGCGAATCGGGTCATAGCCGAAAAAACGGACTTGGCGCGCTATCTTGCTTCGGGTGATCCAGGCCGTCGGACTGACCAGCAATCCCCGCAAAGCGCAACCGCCTGCCGTGAACGACGTCTCCTTCGAGGCGCAGGCCGGGCATCTCACCGTCCTGCTCGGAGCGGCGGGGGCGGGCAAGACGACCGTGCTCGGGCTGATGCTCGAACTCCGGCAAGGACGTGGCATCACCTACTTCCGAGGGCGCCCCCTGCACCGGATCGCCCATCCGTCCCGCGAAGTGGGTGTCGTACTCGGCGACGTACCCGGACACCCCGCCCGCACCGTCCGCGGCCACCTGCGGATGCTCTGCGCGGCGACCGGAGTCCCCGCCCGGCGCGCCGACGAAGTCCTCGAAGCGGTGGGGCTCGTCAGCCTGCGCGAGGAACGGCTCGGCACCCTCTCGCGCGGTATGGACCGCCGCCTGGGCCTCGCCTGCGCCCTGCTGCCCGACCCGCACACACTCGTCCTGGACGAGCCCGCCGCCGACCTCTCGTCCGCCGAAGCCCGCTGGATGCACACGACACTGCGCGCCTACGCCGACCAGGGTGGCACCGTGCTCCTCACCACCGCCGACCCCAAAGAGGCGGCGCGGACGGCCGATCACGTCGTCACCCTCGACGGCGGCCGGGTGGTCGCGGATCAGGAGGGGCGGGAGTTCGCCCGGACCAGACTCCGCCCCCGGGTCGCCGTGCGCAGCCCGCAGGCGGAGCGCCTCGCGACGCTGCTCGCCAAGGAGGCGCGTGTCGAGCGACGTTCCGTCGAGATCGTGGCGGAGGGCGGCAATCGCCTCTCCGTGTACGGCAGTACGACCGCCGACATCGGTGAGACCGCCTACCGGCACCGCATCATGGTCCATCAACTCGCCGACCTAGTAGGTGACATGGGGCCGGGTGGAGACCTCGCGGTCGCTGCCGACGGGGAGGGGCGGTCGACCGCCGAGGCCCCCGATGCCGAGAGTTCCGCCACCGACGACAGCTCCCCGGCGGCCGAAGCCGGCCTGCCCGACAGAGTTTCGTCCCCCTTGCTGCCCCCCATCCCGGTCCGCTCCGCCCTCGGCCCACTCCGCCCCCTGCGCTACGAGCTGCGACGTGCCGCCGGGATCCGTACCGGGTTCCTCACCAGCGGAGTCGTACTGCTGGTGTCCGCGCTCGTCGCCGTACTGCTGGCGCGGATCGGGCACACCCCACAGGAGCGGCTGTTCGCTGCCTGGCCGAGGGAGTTCCCGTTGCCGCCCGTGGCGCTGGCGGCCGGGCTGCTCGGCGCGCTGTCCTTCGGGGACGAGTTCCGTTACCCCGCGCTGGCGGTGGACCGCGTGACAGTGCCCCGGCGACTGGGACTGCTCGGCGCGAAGCTCCTCGTCTCCGGAACCACCGCCGCCATCCTGGCCTTTCTCACCCTCGGCTGCGACGCCGAGGCGCTCTATCTTCTCTACGGCCGGGAATTGACCCAGGTTCCTGAGGGCTGGCCGGCGATGGGCGTGAGTTGGTTCGCGCTCGTGATCGGGTGTGCGTGGGCCGGTGTGCTGGCGGCCGGTGTCTTCCGGTCGACCACGGCGGGACTCGCGGCCGTGCTCGCGGTGCCGGTGGCCGTCGTACCGCTGATGCGGCAGGTGTTCGAAGGGTCGTCCGTGCGCACCGCCGCCGGAATCACGGTCCGGATGCACGATCTCCTGCTGCTCCAGTGGCCCTTGGGGGGCGACCGTTATGTGCTGGCGGTGATCCGGGTCGTCGCCCAACCCGTGGGCGGGTCAATGGTGTTGTCACTCGGCGCGTTGCTGTGCGCGTATCTGTTCACGACGCCGCGCGTCAGGGTCAGGTGAGGCTCGGCGGACGGTTCCCGCTCCACTGTGCGCACAACTCCCCGCAGAAAGCCCGTTTCTTTACGATAAGGCGTCAATTGCGACGGAGTGAGCGATCACCCTTTCGTGTGCTTTTCACCAAAGCCCTCAAGGCAGTTGGAGGCAACGCCGACAAAGGATGCGTGAGTACCCTTGCGCACACCATGATGACCGCCGCCCGCTCCGCCGACTCCGGTCTGGCCGGCCCGGGCGAAATCGACCGTTACCCCTACGCCGAGGCTCCGGTGGCCGAGCGCGCCGCCGTCCCCGCCTGGGAAGGGGCAGATTCCGAGCTGGGCCGCGTCGGCCGGCGTGCCGCGGGCAGCCGCGGGCGCGGATTGCACGGCCAGCTCGTCCAGCAACTGGGTCAGATGATCGTCTCGGGCGACCTCGGGGCGGACCGCCCGCTGGTGCCCGAGGAGATCGGCCAGCGTTTCGAGGTCTCCCGCACCGTCGTCCGTGAATCCCTCCGGGTCCTGGAGGCCAAGGGCCTCGTCAGCGCCCGTCCGAACGTCGGCACCCGGGTGCGTCCCGTCAGCGACTGGAACCTCCTCGATCCCGACATCATCGAATGGCGGGCCTTCGGTCCGCAGCGTGACGACCAGCGCCGCGAGCTGAACGAGCTGCGCTGGACGATCGAGCCGCTCGCCGCCCGCCTCGCCGCCGGGCACGGCCGGGAGGAGGTGCAGCAGCGCCTCTCCGACCTGGTCGAGATCATGGGCCACGCCCTCTCCGGCGGGGACGCGCTGACGTTCTCGCGGGCCGACACCGAATTCCACGCCCTGCTCATCCAGATCGCGGGCAACCGGATGCTGGAGCACCTGTCCGGGATTGTCTCCTCCGCGCTGCATGTCTCCGGCGGTCCCGTCACGGGCTGCGACCGGCCCACCGAGACCTCGCTCGCCCAGCACGGCCGGATCGTGGACGCGCTCGGCGCGGGTGACGGCAACGCGGCGGAGGCGGCCATGCGCCAGCTCCTCACCGTCCACCCCGAGGTGGAGCGCGTGGTCCCGGCGCCGCGCGAGCACTGACCGGCACCGCGAGCGAAGACGCGAGCGGACGCGACCTCGACGCGAGCGAGGCGAGCGAAGCGGTCGTCGGTGAGTGGTGCCCCGCGCCGGGCCGGCGCACCACGAATGAGGGCAGTTTCGTCGGTGGTGGTGATGGCGGTGCCGGGCTCGGGGCCCCGCCGTCGCGACCCCGCCGCCCAAGGCACGCGGTACGTCGCGGGGCGGGGCGGACCGCCGGGAGCGGCGGCCCCGGTCCCGGCCGAAAGCGGGCTCGTCTCGTTAGGATGAAAAGAACCCGTTCTGCTCGGGTCCGACAACTTTTGACCGCTTACGGGGTGTGACTCGGGCCACGCAGATTGGGCGTAACGCTCGTGGAAACAGCGCGATGACCTAATAGGTGAAAGCCGCGGAGGGAATACGGACGCCGTAAGAGGCGCTGTGTAGCTTCCCGGCCCCGCCCGCGCCGTCGGCCCATCCCCAGGCCGGTGGTCGGCTCCTGTTCGTGTCGGACGGAGCCGGAAGCCGTTTTCCAACGTTCCGAGAGGTTGTTCGTGTCGGCCAGCACATCCCGTACGCTCCCGCCGGAGATCGCCGAGTCCGTCTCTGTCATGGCGCTCATCGAGCGGGGAAAGGCTGAGGGGCAGATTGCCGGCGACGATGTGCGTCGGGCCTTCGAAGCCGACCAGATTCCGGCCACTCAGTGGAAGAACGTTCTGCGCAGCCTCAATCAGATCCTTGAGGAAGAGGGTGTGACGCTGATGGTCAGTGCCGCAGAGCCCAAGCGCACCCGCAAGAGCGTCGCAGCGAAGAGCCCCGCCAAGCGCACCACCACCAAGACGGTCGCGGCGAAGACGGTGACCACCCGCAAGGCCACGGCTTCCACGACCGCCCCGGCCGCCTCCGCGGCGGGCGACGACGAGGACGCCGCCCCCGCCAAGAAGGCCGCGGCCAAGAAGACCACCGCCAAGAAGACGGCGGCGAAGAAGACCACGGCCAAGAAGACCGCGGCGAAGAAGACGGCTGCCAAGAAGGACGACGCCGAGCTTCTCGAGGACGAGGTCATCGAGGACACCAAGGTCGCCGACGAGCCGGAGGGCACCGAGGCCGCCGGCTTCGTGCTGTCCGACGAGGACGAGGACGACGCGCCCGCGCAGCAGGTCGCCGCGGCCGGCGCCACCGCCGACCCGGTCAAGGACTACCTGAAGCAGATCGGCAAGGTCCCCCTGCTCAACGCCGAGCAGGAAGTGGAGCTGGCCAAGCGCATCGAGGCGGGTCTGTTCGCCGAGGACAAGCTCGCCAACTCCGACAAGCTCGCCCCGAAGCTCAAGCGCGAGCTGGAGATCATCGCCGAGGACGGGCGCCGCGCCAAGAACCACCTGCTGGAGGCCAACCTCCGACTCGTGGTCTCCCTGGCCAAGCGCTACACCGGCCGCGGGATGCTCTTCCTGGACCTCATCCAGGAGGGCAACCTCGGTCTGATCCGCGCGGTCGAGAAGTTCGACTACACCAAGGGCTACAAGTTCTCCACGTACGCCACTTGGTGGATCCGTCAGGCGATCACCCGCGCCATGGCCGACCAGGCCCGCACCATCCGTATCCCGGTGCACATGGTCGAGGTCATCAACAAGCTCGCCCGTGTGCAGCGCCAGATGCTCCAGGACCTGGGCCGCGAGCCCACCCCGGAGGAGCTGGCCAAGGAACTCGACATGACCCCCGAGAAGGTCATCGAGGTCCAGAAGTACGGCCGCGAGCCCATCTCCCTGCACACCCCGCTGGGCGAGGACGGCGACAGCGAGTTCGGTGACCTCATCGAGGACTCGGAGGCCGTCGTCCCCGCCGACGCCGTCAGCTTCACGCTCCTCCAGGAGCAGCTCCACTCGGTGCTCGACACCCTGTCCGAGCGCGAGGCCGGCGTCGTCTCGATGCGCTTCGGTCTCACCGACGGTCAGCCGAAGACCCTCGACGAGATCGGCAAGGTCTACGGCGTGACGCGTGAGCGCATCCGTCAGATCGAGTCGAAGACCATGTCGAAGCTGCGCCACCCGTCGCGTTCGCAGGTCCTGCGCGACTACCTGGACTAGTCCAGGCCGTACGACGACGAAGGCCCGGTTCCCCCCTGGGGGGACCGGGCCTTCGCGCTGCGCGCGGACGCGAAGTGGATCACTGTGGGTGTCCCATCGCCACCCTGAGTGAGGAGATGCTCGATGCGTCGTACTGTTGCCCGGATGCTGATCAGGCCGCTGGTCCTGGCGGCCGCACTGACCGCGATACCCCTGGCCGGGACGGCCTCCGCGACCGCCGGCAGCGTGGTGGTCGGCGGATTCCCGATCGATGTCTCGACGGCGCCGTGGACGGTGGCGCTGTCCAGCCGTGACCGGTTCGGAGGCACGCGGGCGGGACAGTTCTGCGGTGGGGTGGCGGTCGCGCCGACCACGGTGCTCACCGCGGCGCACTGTCTGTCCGAGGACGCCCTGGGCGGTCCCCCCGAGAGCGTCCCCGACCTCAGGGTCATCGCGAACCGCACCGACCTGCTGTCGAAGGACGGCGAGGAGATCGCCGTGCGGAAGGCCGAGGTCGATCCGGATTACGACGCGGCGACCAACTCCGGCGACTTCGCCGTGCTCACGCTCGCCCGGGCGCTGCCGGAAAGCTCCGTCGTGCGCATGGCGCAGGCGGGGGACGCGGCCTACAAGGCCGGTACGGAGGCACTGGTGTCGGGATGGGGTGACACCAGCGGACAGGGCGCCTACGCGAAGCGCCTGTACGCGGCGCGCCTGCACGTCCTCGCGGACGACGTCTGCGCCCGCGCCTACCCGGGCGGGGCGGAGGGTGCCTACCGCGCGGACACGATGCTGTGCGCGGGGGAGGCCGTGGGTGGTCCCGACGCCTGCCAGGGCGACAGCGGCGGTCCGCTGGTCGCCGGTGGGCGGCTGATCGGGTTGGTGTCCTGGGGGAGCGGCTGCGGGCGCCCCGGAAGCCCTGGCGTCTATACCCGGGTGTCCGAGGTCGCGAAGGTGATGGAAGCGGCTCAGGGAGCCGCCAGTCGCCGCGAAAGCGCCTTTGATGGAAGCCGAGGGGCCTAGCCGAGAGGTCTCGTCCCCCTACGAGCGACGGGCGGCCGCTTCCGCGAGGGGAGCGGCCGCCCGTTCACCGGCCTGGTGCCGGGGCTGGCTCGTCGGGTGGGTGCGAGATTCAGCGCTCTTCTTCGGAGGCGGTGCCCGGAATGGACGTCAGCCGCTCCGTCTCGTCCTGTATCTCAGCGGCGATCTTCTTGAGTTCCGGCTCGAACTTGCGACCGTGGTGGGCGCAGAAGAGCAGTTCGCCGCCGCTGAGCAGGACGACGCGCAGGTATGCCTGGGCGCCGCAGCGGTCGCAGCGATCGGCGGCCGTCAGGGGGCTCGCGGGGGTCAGAACAGTAGTCACGTCGCCTCTTCTCTAGCTCGACGAGCTGTCGTACCAGGGTCAACATCCAACCAGCCCGAAAACGTTCCCGCTCGGGGGTTTCCGTCGGAAAAATCTTTCCGGGTGGCTGTCTGCTGCCGGTTGGCGGCGAATGTGCCGTAGTGCGTTTCTTGTGTACTTACGGGTTCGCGCTCATTCGGTCTCGGTCCTCCCGGCTGGGTTGCCGGTTGTTCATGAGGACGTGCCCGGAGCCTAAATGGTTCATGCCTCGAAGGGAACGTGATGTGGACTTCACTCCATCGAGGGATCGAACGCTCGTACGAGTGTGGACTACGCTGAGTTCCCCGACGAGGGTGGCGTTACACCGGCTCTACCAGGCATCGGTACCCTCTGAGCGGCGACCGAAGCCGGCCCCTTACCCATCAGGGGCTCATCTGAAATTCAGCGAGGAGCGAACCGCGTGACCGCCGATACGTCCGTGCCGTCCACAGCGCTGCTGGCAGGAGCAGACCGCGACGGTTCCAACTACACCGCGCGGCACCTGCTCGTCCTCGAGGGTCTCGAGGCCGTGCGCAAGCGCCCGGGCATGTACATCGGCTCGACCGACAGCCGTGGTCTGATGCACTGCCTCTGGGAGATCATCGACAACTCCGTGGACGAGGCCCTCGGCGGCTACTGCGACCACATCGAGGTGATCCTCCACGACGACGGCTCCGTCGAGGTGCGGGACAACGGCCGCGGCATCCCCGTGGACGTGGAGCCGAAGACCGGCCTGTCCGGCGTCGAGGTCGTCATGACCAAGCTGCACGCGGGCGGCAAGTTCGGCGGCGGCTCCTACGCGGCCTCCGGCGGTCTGCACGGCGTGGGCGCCTCCGTGGTGAACGCGCTCTCCGCGCGGCTCGACGTCGAGGTCGACCGCGGCGGCCACACCCACGCGATCGGCTTCCGGCGCGGCGTGCCCGGCGCCTTCACCGGCGAGGGCGCCGACGCCAAGTTCGAGCCCAAGAGCGGGCTCGTCAAGACCAAGAAGATCGCCAAGGCCCGGACCGGCACGCGCGTGCGGTACTGGGCGGACCGGCAGATCTTCCTCAAGGACGCCAAGCTCTCCCTGGAGAACCTGCACCAGCGGGCACGCCAGACCGCGTTCCTGGTGCCGGGCCTGACTATCGTCGTGCGCGACGAGATGGGCCTCGGCGAGGGCGGCAGCAAGGGCGAGGAATCCTTCCGCTTCGACGGCGGCATCAGCGAGTTCTGCGAGTACCTCGCCACCGACAAGCCGGTGTGCGACGTGCTCCGCTTCTCCGGCCAGGGCACGTTCAAGGAGACCGTCCCGGTCCTGGACGAGCACGGCCAGATGACCCCGACCGAGGTCACCCGCGAGCTGGGCGTCGACGTCGCCCTGCGCTGGGGCACGGGGTACGACACGACCCTGAAGTCCTTCGTCAACATCATCGCCACCCCCAAGGGCGGCACCCATGTCGCAGGCTTCGAGCAGGCGATCACCAAGACGATGAACGAGATGCTGCGCGCCAAGAAGATGCTGCGCGTGGCCGAGGACGACGTCGTCAAGGACGACGCGCTGGAGGGCCTGACGGCGGTCGTCACGGTGCGGCTGGCCGAGCCGCAGTTCGAGGGCCAGACCAAGGAGGTCCTCGGCACCTCGGCCGCCCGCCGCATCGTGCACAACGTGATCTCCAAGGAACTCAAGGCGTTCCTGACCTCCAGCAAGCGGGACGCGGCCGCCCAGGCCCGTGTCGTCATGGAGAAGGTCGTCGCCGCCGCCCGCACCCGCGTGGCCGCGCGCCAGCACAAGGACGCCCAGCGGCGCAAGACCGCCCTGGAGTCCTCGTCCCTGCCCGCCAAGCTGGCCGACTGCCGCAGCGACGACGTGGACCGCAGCGAGCTGTTCATCGTCGAGGGCGACTCCGCGCTCGGCACCGCCAAGCTCGCGCGCAACTCCGAGTTCCAGGCCCTGCTGCCCATCCGGGGCAAGATCCTCAACGTGCAGCGCTCGTCCGTGACCGACATGCTCAAGAACGTCGAGTGCGGCGCGATCATCCAGGTCATAGGGGCGGGCTCGGGCCGGACCTTCGACATCGACGCGGCCCGCTACGGCAAGATCATCATGATGACCGACGCCGATGTGGACGGCTCCCACATCCGCTGTCTGCTGCTGACGCTGTTCCAGCGCTACATGCGGCCGATGGTGGAGGCGGGACGGGTCTTCGCCGCCGTGCCCCCGCTGCACCGCATCGAGCTGATCCAGCCGAAGAAGGGGCAGGACAAGTACGTCTACACGTACTCGGACCGTGAGCTGCGCGACAAGCTCATGGAGTTCCAGCGCAAGGGCATCCGGTACAAGGACTCCATCCAGCGCTACAAGGGCCTGGGCGAGATGGACGCCGACCAGCTCGCCGAGACCACGATGGACCCGCGTCACCGCACCCTGCGCCGCATCAACCTCGCCGACCTCGAAGCCGCCGAGGAGGTCTTCGACCTGCTGATGGGCAACGACGTGGCCCCGCGCAAGGAGTTCATCTCCAGCTCGGCGGCGACGCTGGACCGGTCGCGTATCGACGCGTAGACGCTGCGCTCGGCTTCGGCCGGGGTCCAGGCCGGGACGGGATCGGGTCGGCCCGGACGAAGGCGCCGGCCGGACTGCGGTGCCGGGCGGCTCTGAGGTGCCGGGCGGCTCTGAGGTGCCGGGCAGTCGCGGCAGAGCTTGGAAGGGGGCGGGGAGGGCCGGGACGGGCCCTCCCCGCCCCCTTCGTGTGCGACCGTATGACTTCCAGGGGTCTCCCCGGCGTTTCCCCAGGGTTTCCCTCAGGGACTCTCCACCCGTGGGTGGAGAACAGGGCCGCCCGGTTTTCCACCCATGATCCACCCCCGCTCCGATCTCCCGGCCTGCGGATTTCCGTACCTTCGAAGGCATCGGCAGCACTCGCCGCCGAATCCCCTTCTCGCTCACGGAGGCAGCCATGTCCGGGCTGGTCAACGCGCTGGTGATCGTGGTCATCGCCGCCATGGTGATCGCACGGCAGTTCCGCGCCCGCGCGATCGACACCGATCGGCGCTGGTGGCTGCTGCCCGCGATCCTCGCCTTCATGGCACTGCGCGGCCCGGGGATACTCGACGACCACCACCGCATCGGCTCGGCCGTCCTGCTCGCCGCCGAGGTCCTCGTCGGCCTCGCCATCGGGGCCGGCTGGGCGTGGACCTCCCGGCTGTGGACGGCGGAGGACGGCGTCGTCTGGACCAAGAGCACCAAGGCGAGCGGGCTGGTGTGGGTCGTGGGCATAGCCCTCCGGGTCGGCCTCTTCGGGCTCGGCCGCGGCTTCGGGATCCACCAGGACAGTTCCGCCCTGATGCTGGGTCTCGCCGCGACCCTGCTGGTTCGCACCGGAGTCCTGACCTGGCGGGCCCAGTCGCTGGGTACCGCGACCGTCCCCGCGGGCGCCACGCCCGGCTCGGCGGGCTCCGCGAGCGGCGGCACGGGCGCCGCCGAGGGCTCCTTCCCGGCGTACGGTGACGGAACGCCGCCGGCCTGGAAGGAGCGCGTGTGAAAGAGAACATGTGGACCCGCTGGCCGTCCCGCGAGGCGCTGGGTCGCAGCGGCACGTCGCAGGCCAAACGGCTCTACTCCCGGGCGGTCAGGGGACTGTTGCTCGTCGTGCTCCTGTGGGGAGCCTTCAGCCGGAGACACCTCGGCATCGAGGGGGCGGCCCTCGCCGTCGCCGTCGTCCTGGTCACGGCCGTTGCCGCGTGGGGCTTCTTCCGGGCCACCTACGCACACCGGCTTCTGCCCTCGCTGGCGCTCATGTCCGCGCTGCTGGGCATCGCGGTGTTCGCGGAGGCCACCGGATTCCGCGGGCCCGCCCTCGTCATCTGGTGCGTCTGCGGGATCACGGCACTCCAGCGACTGCCGCTCGGAGCCGGCGTGCCGGTGGCGGCGGTGGCCCTCGCCTCGTACTCCGCGTTCAACGACGACGTGTGGCTGACCACCGCCGCCACCGTGACGGGGATGGTCCTCGCCGGATACGTCCTGCGGCTGGACGCGGAGTCGCGGGCCAACGCGCAGCGGCTGCTCGCCCAGGAGCGGGCCGCGCGGGAGGCCGAGGCGGAGTCGGCGGCGCTGGGGGAGCGGGCGAGGATCGCCCGGGAGATCCACGACGTGCTGGCCCACAGCCTCTCCGCGCAACTGGTCCACCTGGAGGCGGCCCGGCTGCTCATCGAACGCGGCGCCGACCGGGAGCAGATCCTGGAGCGGGTGGTGGCCGCACGCGGTATGGCCCGCGACGGGCTCGACGAGACCCGGCAGGCGCTGTCCGCGCTGCGCGGCGAGCTGAGCCCGCTGGAGGAGTTCCTGACCCGGCTCGTCAGTGCGACCGACGGCGCCGAGGTCACCGTCACGGGTGAGCGCAGACCGCTGCCGGCCGAGTGCTCCCAGGCCGTGCGCCGGGTGGCGCAGGAGGCGATGACGAACGTCCGCAAGCACGCCCGGGGCGCCACCGTGCGGGTCCGGCTGGACTACGGCGAGCGCGAGGTGACGCTGGACGTCCGCGACGCGGGAGGCCGTCCGGGAGAACTCGCCGGGTCCGGCGGCGGATACGGTCTGCTCGGTATGCGGGAGCGCGCCGAACTGCTGGGCGGCTCGCTGGACGCGGGGCCGGACGAGAAGGGGTTCGCGGTGACACTGAAGGTGCCCGTATGACAGGGGCCGACGGAGGGAGGAAGGCCGCGCGCGTGGTGGTCGCCGACGACCAGACCGTCGTGCGGGAGGGCATCGTGATGCTGCTCGGTCTGCTGCCCGGTCTCGAGGTCGTCGGCTCGGCGCGGGACGGCGAGGACGCGGTGCGGCTCGTCGGTGAACTCGACCCGGACGTGGTGCTGATGGATCTCCGGATGCCCCGTTGCGACGGGGTGGAGGCCACCCGGCTCATCCGTGGCCGCTATCCGAGGACGCAGGTCGTGGTGCTGACCACCTTCGCCGACGACGACTCGCTGTTCGCGGCGCTGCGGGCCGGAGCGCGGGGCTATCTCACCAAGGACGCGGGCGGGGACGAGATCGTGCGGGCGGTGGAGAGCGTGTTGTCGGGGGACGCGGGGCTCGCACCCAGTGTTCAACGGCGCTTGCTGGAGCGTCTGTCGGAGACCGAGGCCGCCGCGCCCCAGCCTCCGGAGGCGCCCGACGGGCTCACCGCGCGGGAGATCGAGGTGCTCGTGCTGATCGCGGAGGGGCTCACCAACCAGGAGATCGCGCACACGTTGCACGTCTCCACGGCGACGGTGAAGACGCACATCAACAACATGTTCGCGAAGACGGGGCTCAAGGACCGTGCGCAGGCGGTGCGTTACGCGTACGCGAAGCGGCTGGTGCGACCGAGATCGGAGTGACTTGCCTCACCTGATGGGGTGAAGTGATACGGCAGGAGCTGTTGGGGATCTTCCCGATCTGTCCATCCTTGGGTATGCAGTCGAGCAACGGCCGGACCCACGGGGCCGAGGACAGCCCCCGCGGTGCGGCCGACAACCAGGAAGAGCAGGGCGTGACTTCCCCCGATGTCCGGCACGAGGACCCTTGGCACGACACGCAGACCACCGGCCGCGCCGACCTGGACGGAGTGGGCCGGCCCGCACCGACCGTGCCGGCCGCGCGTGGTGAGGCCGAGGCGGTGACCGTCCGGGCCCGGGATGTGTATCTCGAGGTGCAGCGCAGCGAGGCGTTCCAGGAAGTCCGCAGCCGGTACCGGCGGTTCGTGGTCCCGGCGGTCGTGGCCTTCTTCCTCTGGTACGTGGGCTACGTGGTCACCGCGACGGCCGCGCCGGGGCTCATGGCCCGGCCCGTGGCGGGTGCGGTGAACGTGGGAATGCTCGCGGGGCTCGGCCAGTTCGTCAGCACCTTCCTGCTCACCTGGGCCTACGCCCGGCACGCGCGGCTGCACCGGGACCGGGCCGCGCTGGAACTGCGCTGGGACACCCAGGAACTGACCCGAGGCGTCCGGGGAGGTCTGCTGTGACGAGTCATCACCAGACGCTGACACTTGTTCTGTTCAGCGTCTTCGTCACCGTGACGCTGGGCATCACGACCTGGGTGAGCCGTCGGCGACACGGTTCGGCGGAGGAGTTCTACGCGGGCGGACGGCTCTTCACCCCGCTGGAGAACGGGTTCGCGATCTCCGGGGACTATCTCTCGGCCGCCTCCTTCCTGGGCGTTGCGGGTCTCATCGCGCTGTACGGATACGACGGCCTGCTGTACGCCGTGGGGTTCCTCGTGGCGTGGCTGCTCGTGCTGTTCCTCGCGGCGGAACTGGTGCGCAACTGCGGGCGGTTCACCCTGGCCGACGTGGTGGCCGCGCGGATGAGCGAGCGGCCGGTGCGGATCGCGACCGGGACGTCCTCGGTCACCGTCTCGGTGCTCTACCTGGTGGCGCAGATGGTCGGCGCGGGCAGCCTGGTGGCGCTGCTGCTCGGGCGCACCAGCGCGGCCGCACAGGCGTGGACGGTCATCGGCGTCGGCGCGCTGATGGTGGTCTATGTGTCCCTGGGCGGGATGCGGGCGACCACCTGGATCCAGATCGTCAAGGCGGTCCTGATGCTCGTCGGGACGATCGCGCTGACCGTGATGGTGCTGGTGCGCTTCCACGGCGACCTCAACCAGTTGCTGGTGACGGCGGCGGAGCGCAGCGGGAACGGACTGCGCTACCTGGCGCCGGGGCTGAAGTACGGCGGCGGCTGGACGGCGCGGCTGGACTTCATCAGCCTGGGTCTCGCGCTGGTCTTCGGCACGGCGGGGCTGCCGCACATCCTGTCGCGGTTCTACACGGTGCCGACCGCGCGGGCCGCCCGGCGGTCCACGGTGTGGTCCATCGGGCTGATCGGCGGCTTCTACCTGATGGCGATCATCCTCGGGTTCGCGGCGACCGCGGTCGTCGGCGCGGACGCCCTGCGCGCCTCCAACGCGGCCGGGAACACGGCGATTCCGCTGCTCGCGCTCGACCTGGGCGGCGGTGCCGAGTCGACCGGCGGCACCGTTCTGTTCGCGGTGGTGGCGGCCGTGGCCATCGCGACGATCCTCGCGGTGGTCGCCGGGATCACCCTGTCCTCGTCGGCGTCGGTGGCGCACGATCTGTACGCGTCGCTGCGCCGGCCGACGGCCAAGGTACGCAGTGAGGTGACCGTGGCGCGGGTCGCGGCGGCCTTCATCGGGGTCGTGGCCATCGCCCTGGGGCTGCTGGCCCGCAACCTGAACGTCGCGTTCCTGGTCGGTCTCGCCTTCGCGGTGGCGGCGTCGGCGAACCTCCCGGCGCTGCTGTACTCGCTGTTCTGGCGCGGGTTCACCACGCGGGGCGCGGTGTGGTCCGTGTACGGCGGGCTGATCCCGGCGCTGGTCCTGGTGGTGCTGTCGCCGGTGGTTTCGGGCAGCCCCGGGTCGCTGTTCCCGGGCGTGGACTTCCAGTACTTCCCGCTGCAGAACCCGGGGATCGTCTCGATCCCGCTCGGCTTCCTGGCGGGATGGCTGGGGACGGTCACCTCGGAGGAGGTGCCGGACGAGGCCAAGTTCGCGGAGACCGAGGTGCGTTCGCTGACCGGCGCGGGAGCGGTCTGAGCGAGGGCGACGAAGGGCCCCGGCGGCCGGTCGCGTTCAGGGTGTCACCCAGGCGTACCGGTGCTCGGGGCGGCCGGTGTCGCCGTACTTGAGGGAGAGGCGCAGGCGGCCCGACTGTTCCAGGCGGCGGAGGTAGCGCTGGGCGGTGGACCGGCTCAGGCCGGTCCGGGCCGCGACCTCGTGGGCGGACAGCGGGTGGTCGGCGTGGTGCAGGACCTCGCAGATGAGTTCGTTGGTGGGTTCCGAGTGGCCGCTGGGCAGGCCCGGCACGGACGGGGCCGGGGCGGTGCGCAGGGCGCCGAAGATGCGGTCGACCTGCTCCTGTCCGGTCACCTGACGGCCGCCGACGCGTTCCATGGTGCGGCGTAGCGCGGCGTAGGAGTCCAGCCGTCCGCGCAGAGCGGCGAAGGTGAAGGGCTTGACCAGATAGTGCAGGGCACCGAGGCGCATCGCCTGCTGGACGGTCGCCACGTCGCCCGCCGCCGTGATCATGATGACGTCTGCGCCGTGGCCGTGCTGCCGCATCCGGTGCACGAGTTCGAGGCCGGTGCCGTCCGGCAGATAGTGGTCGAGCAGCACCAGGTCGATGCTGCCGCGCTCGACGGCGGCCAGGGCCTGGGCGGCGCTGTGCGCGCGGGCGGTGACCCGGAAGCCGGGAACCTTTCCCACGTACTTGGCGTTGATCTCGGCAACGCGGTAGTCGTCGTCCACCACCAGGACGTCAATCATGAGGCCCACCCTTCCCAGGCCGGCGTGCAAGGGGCCCGCGCGTTAAGCCCGTGTTTCGGCTCCGCAGTTCTAGCGTGAGCAAAACGAGCACAACAGCCTCTTGCGAGCAAAAGAACGGGTTGCGCTCACAAGACTGCTGCCGTGGCAGGGGCCACACCTACCGTCCCCCGGTATGAGCGCAGACACCAGCCCCGCCATCGAGCTGAGGGGCGCGACCAAGAACTTCAGGACGCCGTCCGGCGAACTGCACACGGCTGTCCGGGAGTTGGACCTGACCGTGGGGCGCGGCGAGTTCGTCGCCGTCGTGGGCCCCACCGGCTGCGGCAAGTCCACCACGCTCACCCTCGTCAGCGGGCTGGAAGAGCCCAGCGACGGCGAGGTGCTGGTGGCCGGGGAGCCGGTCGACGGGGTCGGCGGCAAGGTCGGCTTCGTCTTCCAGCAGGACGCCACCTTCCCCTGGCGGACCGTGCTGGCCAATGTGATGGCGGGCCCGCGCTTCCGGGGCGTGCCCAAGGCGGAGGCCAAGGAGAAGGCCCGCGCGTGGCTGGCCCGGGTCGGGCTCGCCGCGTTCGAGGACCGCTACCCGCACCAGCTCTCCGGCGGCCAGCGCAAGCGCGTCGCCCTCGCCGCCACCTTCGTCAACGACCCCGAGATCCTGCTCATGGACGAGCCGTTCTCCGCGCTCGACGTGCAGACCCGGGCGCTGATGTCCGACGAGCTGCTGGAGCTGTGGGAGGGCACCGGCGCCTCCGTCGTGTTCGTCACCCACGACCTGGAGGAGTCCATCGCCCTGGCCGACAAGGTCGTGGTGATGACCGCCGGACCCGCGACCGTGAAGCAGGTCTTCGACATCGACCTGCCCCGCCCCCGCAAGGTCGAGTCGGTGCGCCTGGAGCCGCGGTTCATCGAGATCTACCGCGAGATCTGGGCCTCCCTCGGCGAAGAGGTCCGCATCACCCGTGAGCGAGGTGCCGCGCATGTCGCCTGAGACCCTGGCCACGCCCCTGGTCACCACCGCCAAGGCCCCCGACCGCGCGCAGTCGCGGGCGCGCGCCGCCCGCAGGCGCAAGGCGGTCGTCGTGGCCGCCCGGGTACTGCTCCTCGTGGCCGTGCTGGGCCTGTGGGAGGGGCTGTCCCGCGCGAAGGTCATCGACCCGTTCAACTTCTCGATGCCGTCGGCCATCTGGGACCAGATCCAGTCCTGGACGCTGCACGGGACGGCGCTCGGTTCGCTGGGCGAGCAGATCTGGTACACGCTGTACGAGGCGCTGCTCGGCTGGTTCATCGGCGTCGCGGCCGGTGTCGTCCTCGGTATCGCGCTCGGCCGGGTCGCCTTCCTCGCCGACCTGCTCGGTCCGTACATCAAGGTGCTCAACTCGATTCCCCGGATCGTCCTGGCGCCGGTCTTCCTGATCTGGTTCGGGCTCGGCCCTGCCTCCAAGGTCGCCTCCGCCGTGGTGCTGGTCTTCTTCCCGGTGTTCTTCAACGCCTTCCAGGGCGCCCGCGAGGTGGACCGCAACCTCGTCTCCAACGCACGGATGCTCGGCGCGAGCGACCGTCAGATCACCCTCCAGGTGGTCATCCCCTCGGCCACCTCGTGGATCTTCACCAGCCTCCACGTCAGCTTCGGCTTCGCGCTGATCGGCGCCATCGTGGGCGAGTACATCGGCGCCACCCGGGGCATCGGCCTGCTCGTCGCCCAGTCGCAGGGCACCCTCAACTCCGCCGGTGTGTACGCCGCGATGGTCATCCTCGCGGTCGTGGCCCTGCTCGCGGAGGGACTGCTGACCTTCGCGGAGCGCCGCATCTTCCGCTGGAAGCCGACGAACTCCGAGCAGTGACCGCTCTGTTGCCCCACCCGCCCGCATCCCGTGCCCCCGCTCACAAGGACGTGACACCCATGCGCACCCGCGCCCGCTACGCCTCCCTCGCCACCGCCTGTCTCCTCGCAGTCTCCTCCCTCACCGCCTGCGCCAACGACGTGGCCGGCACGACCTCGTCGGGCAGCGGCGGCAAGGGCGAGAAGGTCAAGATCATGGTCGGCGGCCTGGACAAGGTCATCTACCTGCCCGCGATGCTCACCCAGCGCCTCGGCTACTTCCGCGACGCCGGGCTCGACGTGGAACTGCTGACCGAGCCCGCCGGGGTCCAGGCCGAGACCGCGCTCGTCTCCGGCCAGGTCCAGGGTTGCGTCGGCTTCTACGACCACACCCTCGACCTCCAGGTGAAGGGCAAGTCGGTCGAGTCCGTCGTACAGTTCTCGCAGGCACCCGGCGAGGTGGAGGTCGTCTCGGCCAAGCGCGAGGGCGAGATCACCTCGCCCGGCGACTTCAAGGGCCGCAAGCTCGGGGTCACCGGGCTCGGGTCGTCCACCGACTTCCTCACCAAGTACCTCGCGGTCAAGCACGGGGTGAAGGTCAACGAGTTCAGCCCGGTCGCGGTCGGCGCGGGGCCGACATTCATCGCCGCGCTCCAGAAGGGCTCCATCGACGCGGGCATGACGACCGACCCGACCGTCGCCACGATCCTGGAGAAGAAGGCCGGCAGCGTCCTGGTCGACATGCGCACGCCCGAAGGCTCGCGGAAGGCGCTCGGCGGGCCCTACCCGTCCTCCAGCCTCTACATGCGCAGCGACTGGGTGAACAGCCACAAGGCGACCGTGCAGAAGCTGGCCGACGCTTTCGTCCGCACGCTGAAGTGGATGTCCTCGCACAGCGCCGACGAGATCGCCGCGAAGATGCCCGCCGACTACTCCCAGGGCGACAAGAAGCTCTACGCCGAGGCGATCAAGAGCACGCTGCCGATGTTCACCAAGGACGGCGTGATGCCCGAGAACGGGCCCGAGACCGTCGAGAAGGTCCTCAAGTCCTTCAACCCGAACATCAAGAACGCCGACGTGGACCTGAAGAAGACCTACACCACCGAGTTCGCCGAGAAGGCGGCCAAGTGACGGCCCGCCGGCACCCGGCCCGCTGACACCCCCTCAGCGCGCCTCGGCGGCCGCGCCCCACGCGCCGGACCCGGACCCGCCCCCGGACCCGGTGGCCGGGGGCGCGGCCGCCGCCCTGTCGCCGACCTCGCTCAGCGCCTCCGGCAGCACGACCGTGAACTCCGCGCCCCCGCCCTCCGCCGCCCCCACCGTCGCGCTGCCGCCCTGCCGCTGCGCGAGCCGTCGTACCAGCGCCAGCCCGATGCCCCGCTTGCCGTGCGCGGGCGGCTCCTTCGTGGACCAGCCCTCGGTGAACACCGACTCGCGCCGACCCTCGGGCACCCCGGGCCCGGTGTCGCGGACGCGGAGGACGACCGTACGGTCCTCGGCGTACAGCTCGGCCTCCACGCGCGCGTGCGGGGTGCCCGCGACCGCGTCCAGGGCGTTGTCCACGAGGTTGCCGACCACCGTGACCAGCGCGCGGGGATCGACCAACCGGTCCGGTATCCAGGTGCGCCCGGACAGCCGCAGGGCGACCCCGCGTTCGGCGGCGACGGTCGCCTTGCCCACCAGCAGGGCGGCCAGCAACGGGTCCCGGATCTTCTCGGTGACCTGTTCGGCGGTGGCCCGGTGGTCTCCGACCACCTCGCCGATGAACTCCACCGCGTCGTCGTACATCTCCAGTTCCAGCAGACCCAGCAGGGTGTGCAGCCGGTTGGCGTGTTCGTGGTCCTGGGCGCGCAGGGCGTCGATCAGGCCCCGGGTGGAGTCGAGTTCACGGCCGAGGCGCTCCAGTTCGGTGCGGTCGCGCAGGGTGGCCACGGCGCCGCCGTCGCCGGTGGGCATCCGGTTGGCGACCAGGACACGCGGTCCGCGCACGGCGAGCAGGTCGGTGCCGGTGACCCGGCCCGCCAGCACGTCCGTCACCCGGCCCTCGCCCAGCGTCTCGTCGGGAGAGCGCCCCACCGCCTCGTCGCCGAGGTCGAGCAGCCGGGCCGCCTCGTCGTTGAGCAGCCGTATCCGGCCCGCGCGGTCGAGCGCGACCACCCCCTCCCGGATGCCGTGCAGCATCGCCTCGCGCTCCGCGAGCAGCGCCGAGATGTCGGAGAAGGCCAGGTCACGGGTCTGCCGCTGGACCCGGCGGGAGATCAGCCACCCGGCGAGCGCGCCCACCGCGAGCGCGCCCCCGGCGTACGCCAGGAGTCCCGGCACCGCGCTCACCAGCCGGGCGCGCACGCTGTCGTAGGCGATGCCGACGGAGACCGCGCCGACGATGCGGTGACCGGCGTCGTACAGCGGCACCTTGCCGCGCGCCGAGCGGCCGAGCGTGCCCCGGTCGATCTCCATCACCTGGGTGCCGGCCAGGGCGCGGCGCGGGCTGGTGGAGACATGGCGGCCGATTTCGCCGGGCGTGGGGTGGGACCAGCGCACGCCCCGGGTGTCCATGACGACGATGTACTCGGCGCGGGTCGCCAGCCTGATCCGCTCCGCCTCGCGCTGCACGGGGCCGGTGCGGGTGGGCCGGGTCGTCAGGACGCCCTCGGCGATGGCCGGGTCCTGCGCCGTGGTCTGCGCGATGACCAGTGCCCGGCGCATCGCCTCCTGGTCGAGCTGCCTGCTCAGCGGGGCGAGGAACAGCCCGGTCGCCAGGATCGCGACGCCCGCGGCGGTGGTCACCTGCATCAGCAGGACCTGCGAGAACATCCGCCGGGGGAGTCCGAGGCGGACACGGCGGGCGGGGGAAGCGGCACTCATGGCCTGGACCGTACGCTCCGGACGGGCCCGGGGCCCAGGGGTGGCGCGAGAGACGTCTTGGCCGGCCGGCCCGTCGGCGCGGTCAGCCGACCGGCGTCGCCGTCCGCAGTTCGTGAACCGCCACGGCGTCCAGTCGGCCCGGTGACCCGAGCACCGTCGCGCCGCAGCTCTCCGGACGGGGTGGCAGGGACGCCGTCTGCTCGATGACGACCCGCCAGGCACGGCCATCCGTGTGGGTGACGGTGACCTCCCAGCGCGGGGCAGCGCCCTCGGTGCGTACGACGCTCAGCACGCCCGCCTCGTACACGCCCGCGGCCGACCGCACGGCCAGTTCGGCGGCCTGGCCCGGGCGTTCCCAGGCGGAGCAGCCCCGGTTGTCCTCGACCATGACGCGCCCTTCCTCGGCGCTGTGCAGGGCCTGCTTGACGGTGTGGGCCTCCGCGCGGGCGTACGCGTAGCCGTACGGCAGGACGAGCACCGTCGGGGCGAAGCGGTGTCCACCCAGATGAGTGACCTCCCAGACGCCCGGCACGCCGGAGGCGACGAGTTCGGCGGCCAGCGGACGGCCGAGCAGGGCGCAGCAGCGGTCGCGCTTGCCGTTGGTGCACACGAGCGCGAGCGGGTCGCCGGTGTGCGGGCGGGCGCCGAGCACCGAGGCGAGGGAACGCGGATCGCCCGCGCCGAGCGCGGCGAAGTCCAGGCCGAGCAGCCGGTGCGGATCACGGGTGGTGGCCTCGTACAGCCACACGTCGCCGGGGACGGTGTGGGCGACGTACACCCGGCGCTCCAAGGGCGCTCCGGGGTCCGCGTGGCGCCCCGGGCGCCGGATCAGCACGATGCGCACCCCCGTGCCCTGGGCGGCGGCCTCCAGGGCGCGGCCGAGCGCGGGGTCGAGGTGGCTCGACGTGAGCGCTTTGACGCCCCACGGCCCGGGCTGTTCCAGCAGCAGCCACGTCGTCGCCGTGGCCGCCGTACCGGAAACGGGCTCGTCGAGGCTCCGGGAGACGGTCGCACACCTACTCACACAGGTGAGCCTAACCTGACTTGACCTCCGTCTGCTCCCCGGTGGGGGTATGTCCGGGTGCCGATGCGGGGACGACCCCCGGCCCCCGGCGGTGCCGTCCGGCGCGGGACGGCACCGGTCCCGCCCCACAGCCGGATTCCGCGTCCGCACCCCTCGTATCCTGGCCGGACAGTCCGTCCGCCGGGCGCCGCGTGGGTACGCGGTCGCCGGGGAGAACCGAAGGAAGGGTGCCGCGAGGTGGGGAGCAGCAGGAGTCCGCAGCAGATCCCGGTCGTCGTCCTCGCCGGGTTCCTCGGGTCCGGCAAGACCACGCTCCTCAACCACCTGCTGCACCGCAGCGGGGGCAGCAGGATCGGCGCGATCGTCAACGACTTCGGGGACATCGAGATCGACGCCATGGCGGTCGCGGGCGCGCTCGGCGACTCCACCGTGTCGCTCGGCAACGGCTGTCTGTGCTGCGCGGTCGACGCGAGCGAACTCGACTCCTACCTGGAGCGGCTCGCCGCGCCCGCCGTCGGCATCGACGTGATCGTCATCGAGGCCAGCGGGCTCGCGGAGCCGCAGGAGCTGGTGCGGATGGTGCTGGCCAGCGAGTTGCCCGGAATCGTGTACGGCGGGCTCGTCGAGGTCGTGGACGCGGCCGAGTTCGACGCGACCCGGACCCGGCACCCCGAGATCGACCGGCATCTCGCGCTCGCGGACCTCGTCGTGGTCAACAAGCTCGACCGGGCCGAGGACGCCGATCGGGTCCTCGCGCAGGTGCGCGCACTCACCGACGGCGCCCCGGTCGTCGCGGCCACCTACGGCCGCATCGACCCGGAGTTCCTCTTCGATTGCAGGCCCGGCGAGGAGCGCATCGGCCAGCTCTCCTTCGACGACCTGCACCAGGAAGGGGACCGGCAGCAGGAAGGGGAGGACGGGCACGGCAGCCACTTCCACACCGGCTACGACAGCCTGTCCTTCACCTCCGCCGTGCCCATGGACCCCCGCGCGCTGATGCGGTTCCTGGACAGCAGGCCGGACGGGCTGTACCGGATCAAGGGGTACGTGGACTTCGGGCCGCACGACACCGGCAACCGGTACGCCGTGCACGCCGTCGGCCGCTTCCTGCGCTTCCACCCCGAGCCCTGGCCGCCGCGGGACGGGGACCGTCTCACCCAGCTCGTCCTCATCGGCTCCGGCATCGACACCGGCGCCCTGGGCAAGGAACTCGACGCCTGCCGCACCGAGGACGCCGACGGCGTCGCCGAGCCCGACGAGCACGCCATGTGGGGTGTCCTGCGCTATGTGCCGGGCTCCGAGGACGAGCCCGGCACATAGGGGGAGTTCCGCCGGCGACCGGCTGGAACCGCCGCTACAGCACCGGTCCGGCCACCACGGCCACCGGCTTCGCCAGCGACGTACCGGAGCCGTCCCGGCGCGGGTCGAGCTCCGGCAGCTCCGCCGGGAGACCGTTCTTCTGTGCCGCCCGTGCCGGTACCGGTCCCGCCCAGGCCAGGGACAGACAGTCCTCGCCCTTCAGGAACCGCTGGCAGCGGACGCCGCCCGTGGCCCGTCCCTTGCGCGGGAACTGGTCGAACGGGGTCAGCTTGGCCGTCGTGTGGACCGAGTCGTCGAGCGTGCCGCGGGAGCCCGCGACCGTGAACACCACCGCGTCGGCGGCCGGATCGACCGCCGTGAACGAGATCACCTTCGCGCCGTCGGCGAGCTTGATGCCCGCCACACCGCCCGCCGGACGGCCCTGCGGACGCACCTGGTTCGCCTGGTAGCGCAGGAGCTGGGCGTCGTCGGTGATGAACACCAGGTCCTCCTCGCCGGTGCGCAGCTCCACCGCGCCGACGATCCGGTCGCCCTCCTTGAGGGTGATGACCTCCAACTCGTCCTTGTTGGACGGGTAGTCGGGCACCACGCGCTTGACCACGCCCTGCTCGGTGCCGAGCGCGAGTCCTGGTGACGACTCGTCGAGGGTGGTCAGACAGACCACCGTCTCGTCGTCCTCCAGGGACACGAACTCCGCGAGGGGCGCGCCGCCGGAGAGGTTCGGCGCGGTCGCGGTGTCGGGCAGTTGCGGCAGGTCGACCACGTTGATCCGCAGCAGCCGGCCGGCCGAGGTGACCGCGCCGATCTCACCGCGCGCGGTCGCGTGGACGGCCGAGACGATCACGTCGTGCTTGGTGCGCCCGCCGTCCTGCGGAACGGGTTCGGCGTTCGACGTGCGGGCCAGCAGGCCGGTCGAGGAGAGCAGCACCCGGCACGGGTCGTCGGCCACCTGGAGCGGCACCGTGGCGACCTGCGAGGCGGTGGACTCCAGCAGGACCGTGCGCCGGTCGGTGCCGAACTTCTTGGAGACGGCGGCCAGTTCGTTGGAGACCATCTTGCGCAGCTCGGCGTCCGACTCCAGGACGCGGGTCAGCTCCTCGATCTCCTGGCTGAGCCGGTCCTTCTCGGCCTCCAGCTCGATCCGGTCGTACTTGGTCAGGCGGCGCAGCGGGGTGTCCAGGATGTACTGCGTCTGGATGTCGCTCAGCCCGAAGCGCTCGACCAGGCGCTCCTTGGCCTGCGCGGAGTTCTCGCTGGAGCGGATCAGCCGGATGACCTCGTCGATGTCGGCCAGCGCGGTGAGCAGGCCCTCGACCAGGTGGAGCCGGTCCCGGCGCTTGCCGCGGCGGAACTCGCTGCGGCGGCGCACGACCTCGAAGCGGTGGTCGAGGTAGACCTCCAGCAGTTCCTTGAGACCCAGGGTGAGCGGCTGGCCGTCGACCAGGGCGACGTTGTTGATGCCGAAGGACTCCTCCATGGGCGTCAGCTTGTAGAGCTGCTCCAGGATGGCCTCCGGCACGAAGCCGTTCTTGATCTCGATGACCAGACGCAGCCCGTGCTCGCGGTCGGTGAGGTCCTTGACGTCCGCGATGCCCTGGATCTTCTTCGCGTTGACCAGGTCCTTGATCTTCGCGATGACCTTCTCGGGGCCGACCGTGAAGGGCAGTTCGGTGACGACCAGGCCCTTGCGGCGGGCGGTGACCGTCTCGACGGCGACCGTGGCGCGGATCTTGAAGGTGCCGCGGCCCGTCGCGTACGCGTCGCGGATGCCGTCCAGGCCGACGATCCGGCCGCCGGTGGGCAGGTCGGGGCCGGGGACGTGCCGCATCAGGGCGTCCAGGTCCGCGCCCGGGTGCCGGATGAGGTGGCGGGCGGCCGCGACGACCTCGCGCAGGTTGTGCGGGGGCATGTTGGTCGCCATGCCGACCGCGATGCCGGAGGCGCCGTTGACCAGCAGGTTCGGGAAGGCGGCCGGGAGGGCCACCGGCTCCTGCTCCTGGCCGTCGTAGTTCGGCGCGAAGTCGACCGTGTCCTCGTCGATGGACTCGGTCATCAGGCTCGTCGCCTCGGCCATCCGGCACTCGGTGTACCGCATGGCGGCCGGCGGGTCGTCGTTGCCCAGCGAGCCGAAGTTGCCGTGGCCGTCGACCAGGGGGACGCGCATCGAGAAGGGCTGGGCCATGCGCACGAGGGCGTCGTAGATCGACGTGTCGCCGTGCGGGTGCAGCTTGCCCATGACCTCGCCGACCACGCGGGCGCACTTGACGTACGCGCGCTCGGGGCGCAGACCCATCTCGTTCATCTGATAGACGATGCGCCGGTGCACCGGCTTCAGGCCGTCGCGGGCGTCCGGCAGGGCTCGGGAGTAGATGACCGAGTACGCGTATTCCAGATAGGAGCCACGCATCTCGTCCACGACGTCGATGTCGAGGATCTTCTCCTCGTACGCGTCGTCGGGCGGCGGGGTCTTCGTACTGCGGCGGGCCATCGCTGCCGGCTCCTTGCTGAGGCGGTTGACGGATCTGACGCGGACCATTGTGGACCGAGGCACTGACACGGCGGGCCGCGCCCCGGTCCGAGAGGGGGGCACCCCGGCGTCCGGCGGTCCGCCCGGTCCGGCCACCGCGCAATCCGGCGCCGTCCGGTACCGCGCCCGCCATGAGCACGCCTGACGCAGGCTACGCGATCCGCTCAGGGCGTACGTCCGGCGGGAACTCCGCCGGGCCCTCGCACGCTTTGCATACAGTGGCAGGAACGGCAGGAAAACAGCGGTTTCTTTCGACCGCCTCCGCTTGCGAAGGGACGTACATGCCCATGGGTCACACGACCACCGCCCAGGCAGGCTCCGGGGGCCTGACAGCGACCGAGCACCGCCTGGCCAACGGTCTGCGCGTGGTGCTCTCCGAGGACCACCTGACCCCGGTGGCGGCGGTCTGCCTCTGGTACGACGTCGGCTCCCGGCACGAGGTCGAGGGCCGCACCGGTCTTGCCCACCTCTTCGAGCACCTGATGTTCCAGGGCTCGGGCCAGGTCAAGGGCAACGGCCACTTCGAGCTGGTCCAGGGCGCGGGCGGCTCGCTCAACGGCACGACGAGCTTCGAGCGCACCAACTACTTCGAGACCATGCCCGCCCACCAGCTCGAGCTCGCCCTCTGGCTGGAGGCCGACCGCATGGGCTCCCTGCTGGCCGCCCTGGACGACGAGTCCATGGAGAACCAGCGCGACGTCGTCAAGAACGAGCGCCGCCAGCGCTACGACAACGTCCCCTACGGCACCGCCTTCGAGAAGCTGACCTCCATGGTCTATCCCGAGGGCCACCCCTACCACCACACGCCGATCGGCTCCATGGCCGACCTGGACGCGGCCACTCTCGAGGACGCGCGCGCGTTCTTCCGTACGTACTACGCGCCGAACAACGCGGTGCTGTCCGTGGTCGGCGACATCGACCCCGAGCAGACGCTCGCCTGGATCGAGAAGTACTTCGGTTCCATCGCCGGCCACGACGGCAAGCCCGCCCCGCGCGACGGAGCGCTGCCCGAGGTGATCGGCGAGGAGCTGCGCGAGGTCGTCGTCGAGGAGGTCCCGGCGCGCGCCCTGATGGCCGCCTACCGCCTCCCGGAGGACGGCACGCGCGCGAGCGACGCGGCCGACCTCGCGCTGACCATCCTCGGCGGCGGCGAGTCCTCTCGCCTCTACAATCGCCTGGTGCGCCGCGACCGTACGGCCGTCGCGGCCGGGTTCGGGCTGCTGCGCCTGTCCGGTGCCCCCTCGCTGGGCTGGCTGGACGTGAAGACCTCCGGCGACGTCGAGGTGCCGGTCATCGAGGCCGCCATCGACGAGGAGCTGGCCCGCTTCGCCGAGGAGGGCCCGACTCCCGAGGAAATGGAGCGCGCCCAGGCCCAGTTGGAGCGCGAGTGGCTGGACCGGCTCGGCACGGTCGCGGGCCGCGCCGACGAACTGTGCCGGTTCGCCGTCCTGTTCGGCGACCCGCAGCTCGCCCTGACCGCGGTCCAGCGGGTCCTCGAGGTGACCCCGGAGGAGGTCCGCGAGGTCGCCAAGGCCCGGCTGCGCCCGGACAACCGCGCGGTCCTCGTCTACGAGCCCAAGTCCCCGGAGGCGGTCGAGGACGCCGACCTGCCCGACGACCCGGAGCACGAAGCCACCGTAGAGGCCGGCAACGACAACGAGGAGACGGCCAAGTGACCGAGCTCGCCACCATGGAGTTCCACCCCCAGCCGCAGCCGGGCGAGGCGAAGCCGTGGGCGTTCCCGGCCCCCGAGCGCTCCACGCTGGACAATGGTCTCACCGTGCTGCGCTGCCACCGCCCCGGCCAGCAGGTCGTCGCCGTCGAGGTGCTGCTCGACGCGCCGCTGGACGCCGAACCGGCGGGTCTCGACGGTGTCGCCACGATCATGGCGCGCGCCTTCTCCGAGGGCACCGGCGAGCTGAGCGCCGAGGAGTTCGCCGCCGAGCTGGAGCGCGCGGGCGCCACGCTCGACGCGCACGCCGACCACCCCGGCGTCCGGCTCAGCCTGGAGGTCCCGGCCTCCCGGCTGCCCAAGGGGCTCGGCCTGCTCGCGGACGCCCTGCGCGACCCGGCCTTCGCCGAGAGCGAGGTGGAGCGCCTGGTCCGCAACCGCCTGGACGAGATCCCGCACGAGCTGGCCAACCCGGCCCGCCGCGCCGCCAAGGAGCTGTCCAAGGAGCTGTTCCCGGCCTCCGCGCGCATGTCCCGTCCGCGCCAGGGCACCGAGGACACCGTCGAGAAGATCGACGCGCCCGCCGTGCGCGCCTTCTACGACCGCCATGTGCGCCCGGCCACGGCCACCGTGGTCGTCGTGGGCGACCTGACCGACACCGACCTGGACGGGCTGCTCACCGAGACCCTCGGTGCCTGGACGGGCACGCCGGGCACCCCCCGCCCGGTGCCGGCGGTCACGGCCGACGACACCGGCCGTGTGGTCATCGTGGACCGGCCCGGCGCCGTCCAGACCCAGTTGCTCATCGGCCGCACCGGCGCCGACCGGCACGACCGGGTGTGGCCCGCGCAGGTGCTCGGCACCTACTGCCTCGGCGGCACCCTCACCTCCCGCCTGGACCGCGTCCTGCGCGAGGAGAAGGGCTACACCTACGGCGTGCGCGCCTTCGGCCAGGTGCTGCGCTCCTCCGCCGACGGCACGGGCGCCTCGATGCTCGCCATCAGCGGCTCGGTGGACACGCCGAACACCGGTCCCGCGCTCGCGGACCTGTGGACCGTGCTGAACACCCTCGCGGCGGAGGGCCTGACCGACGCCGAGCGGGACGTGGCCGTGCAGAACCTGGTGGGGGTCGCCCCGCTGAAGTACGAGACGGCCGCCGCCGTCGCCGGGACGCTGGCCGACCAGGTCGAGCAGCACCTGCCCGACGACTACCAGGCCGAGCTGTACCGCCGCCTGGCCGCGACCGGCACCGTGGAGGCCACCGCGGCCGTCGTGAACGCGTTCCCTGCGGACCGGCTGGTGACCGTCCTCGTCGGTGACGCCGCTCAGATCAAGGAGCCGGTGGAGGCCCTCGGGATCGGTCCGGTCACCGTGGTGTCGGCGGAGTAGCGGGACGAGCGTCCACACCCGCGCGCAGGGGCCCTGACGGCCGACGATCCGTCAGGGCCCTTTCGTGCGAGAGCGGGTCGGCAAATGTCCGGATTGATGCGGAGGTTGCCCGTCTGCCCTGTGTCGTGCGCTACAAACACCCTGAGTGGTTTGAGAATCGGCCGCCGTCCCCATTAGCTTCTTCCGGGCTGTCCGTCAGGCAGTGCGCCGCGCCCGCGGCACCGGACAGCCGACGCCGAGTCCCCGCATGGCGCGAGCCAGGGGAGCCGGGGAACCATGTTCCCGAGGTGAATCGGACGCCCACGCGCGAGCGGGGGAGTTCCGTAGGAGACCTTCCTCTCCGAACCTGTCAGCTAACCCGGTAGGCGTGAGGGAAGGAAAGGACCAGCCACCACATGGCGTTCATGTGCGCCACCGGGAAGCACCGCAGGCCCGGACGTGTCACGCGTACCACCGCTCGGGCAGCCGGAGTCGCGGCCCTCACCACCACCGGTGTCGTCGGCACCCTCACGGCCTCCCCGGCCCTCGCCGCCGATCACGTGGCCGAGCAGACCGGTCTCACCCCGGTCATCAGCGTCAACGACGACCTCGCCGCCGAGATCGACGCCCAGGCGACCGCGCAGCGGGCCGCCGCCGAGCGCACGGCAGCCCAGCAGGCCGCCGCCGCGCGTCTGAGGGAGGCACGCCAGGCCGAGATCCGCGCGGCCCGTGCCGCCGAGCGGGAGCGGCTCAACGCCTTCGTCCTGCCGATCGCCCACTCCTACGTCTCCACCGGCTACAAGACCGGCGGCTCCCTGTGGTCCTCCGGCAGCCACACCGGCATCGACTTCCACGCCGCGAGCGGGACGCCGGTCCACGCGGTCGGCGCGGGCACCGTCGTCTCCGCGGGGTGGGGCGGGGCGTACGGCAACGAGGTCGTGATCCGCATGGCCGACGGGATGTACACCCAGTACGGTCATCTGTCGTCCCTCGGTGTCACGGTGGGCCAGAAGGTCACCCCGGGGCAGCAGATCGGCCTGTCCGGCGCGACCGGCAACGCGACCGGACCGCACCTGCACTTCGAAGCCCGTACGAGCCCCGAGTACGGCTCGGACGTCGACCCGGTCGGCTACCTCCGCAAGCACGGCCTGGACGTCTGAGGCCGAGCCGCGTCCGAAGCCGACGTGACGCCCGGCGCCGTACACGCGCCGCACCCCAGGGAGCCCCGGTCCGCACCGCCGCCGGGGCTCCCGCCCTTTCCACGCCGTTTCCCGCCGCGTCGTTCGTTCGTCGCCCGGCTCCGCTGTCCAAAAAAGAGCCATGAATTCCGGCCCGCCGTCGGAAATTCCCGCGCATTGCAATAGAGTCACGGAACAGACGTCCATCGTCGGCGTTTCACGGGGATTAAGGCGGAGGTGGCTCATGCGTATTCCGGCGCATTCGGTGTGCACGGCGATCCGGGACGACATCGTCGCCGGGGTCCACGAGCGCGGCAGCCGCCTGACCGAGGAGGTCCTCGCCCGCCGCTACGGCGTCTCGCGCGTCCCCGTCCGCGAGGCGCTGCGCACGCTGGAGGCGGAGGGCTTCGTGGTGACCCGGCGGCACGCCGGCGCGTGCGTGGCCGAGCCGACCGAGCGGGAGGCCGCCGATCTGCTGGAGATGCGCCGCCTCCTCGAACCGCTGGGTGCCGCCCGGGCCGCGCAACGGCGCACCGAGGCCCACCTCAAGGTGCTGCGGGGCCTGGTCAGGCTCGGGCAGGAGCGGGCCAGGCGCGGGAACAGCGAGGACCTGCGGGCGCTGGGCGGCTGGTTCCACGAGACGCTCGGGCAGGCCGCGGGCAGTCAGTCGCTGACCGCGATGCTCACCCAGGTGCGGCACAAGATCGCCTGGATGTACACGGTGGAGGTCCCCGCGAACCCGGTCGAGTCCTGGGCCGAGCACGGCGCGATCGTGGACGCGGTGGCGCGCGGGGACGGCGACCGCGCGCGGTCGCTCACGGCGCTGCACGCCGAGCGCGCGGCGTTCGCGCACCGGCTGCGGCAGCCGCAACATGTTGTAAACACAGCGGGTCAGCGGAATTAACACGGCCGCTGTATACAAAGAACAGCTATTTCGGTGGCGGCGTTTCCTGCTGCCCTTTTTCTCTGTGTTCCATGAATTCGAGCGCGCTCTCGCATCCGTGTGTGAAAACGCGGAAACCGCGCCACCCGGAACAGGTGACGCGGTTTCCGTGATTGACGGGACGAGACCTTCGCCGTGCGATTCAGACGGTCTCGGGCAGCTCGTCCAGACCCTCGGCGACCAGCTTGGCCAGCCGCTCCAGCGCGGCCTCCGCGCCCTCGGCGTCGGAGGCGAGGACGATCTCCTCGCCACCCTGGGCGCCCAGGCCGAGGACGGCGAGCATCGAGCCCGCGTTGACCGGCGTGCCGCCGGCCTTGGCGATGGTGACCGGGACGCCTGTGGCCGTGGCGGCTCGGACGAAGATGGAAGCGGGGCGGGCGTGGAGGCCCTCGGCCCAGCCGACGTTGACGCGGCGCTCAGCCATGTGATGCTGCCCTTCAGTCTCTCAGGTTGTCTAGACCAGTTTCCCACACTGGGAAACGTGCCCGGAGCGGCACTTCACCCCTCCGGACCGGTCGTCGGACCGCGGCCTCGGCCCGACTTCCGTTTCCCCACAGGTTGCCTCGCGCCGTTGTCGTACGCGAGCCGTACTCTGGGGCCCATGCAGACCCCGGCGGACCGGCAGGACCGGCACGAGTACCCCGCCCACTGGGAGGCGGACGTGGTGCTGCGCGACGGCGGCACCGCGCGCATCCGGCCCATCACGGCCGACGACGCCGAGCGTCTCGTCAGCTTCTACGAGCAGGTCTCCGACGAGTCGAAGTACTACCGCTTCTTCGCGCCGTACCCCCGGCTCTCCGCCAAGGACGTCCACCGCTTCACGCACCACGACTTCGTGGACCGTGTGGGGCTCGCCGCCACGGTCGGCGGCGAGTTCATCGCCACCGTACGCTACGACCGCATCGGCACCGACGGCATGGCCGCCTCGGCGCCGGCCGACGAGGCGGAGGTCGCCTTCCTGGTGCAGGACGCGCACCAGGGCAGGGGCGTGGCCTCCGCGCTCCTGGAGCACATCGCGGCCGTCGCGCGCGAGCGCGGCATCCGCCGGTTCGCCGCCGAGGTGCTGCCCGCCAACACCAAGATGATCAAGGTGTTCACGGACGCCGGGTACACCCAGAAGCGGAGCTTCGAGGACGGCGTCGTCCGGCTGGAGTTCGACCTCGAACCCACGGACCGCTCCCTCGCGGTGCAGCGGGCGCGGGAACAGCGGGCGGAGGCGCGGTCGGTACGACGGCTGCTCGCGCCCGGCTCCGTCGCCGTCATCGGCGTCGGCCGCGCGCCGGGCGGGGTCGGGCGCAGCGTGCTCGGCAATATCCGCGACGCCGGGTACCGGGGGCCGCTGCACGCCGTCAACTCCGCCTTCCCCGAGGACGTCAAGGAGATCGACGGGGTCCGGGCGTACCGCTCGGTGCGGGACATCGAGGGCCCGGTGGACCTCGCGGTCGTGGCCGTCCCCGCGGACCGGGTGCCCGCCGTCGTCGCCGAGTGCGGGGCGCACGGGGTGCAGGGTCTCGTCGTGCTCTCCGCCGGGTACGCCGAGATCGGGCCCGAGGGACGGGAGCGGCAGCGGGCACTGGTGCGGCAGGCGCGGGCGTACGGCATGAGGATCATCGGCCCGAACGCCTTCGGCGTCATCAACACGGCGTCCGACGTCCGCCTCAACGCCTCCCTCGCCCCGCAGATGCCCCGGCCGGGCCGGATCGGGATGTTCGCGCAGTCCGGCGCCATCGGCATAGCCCTTCTCTCCCGGCTGCACCGGCGCGGGGGCGGCATCACCGGGGTCACCGGCGTCTCCACCTTCGTCTCCTCCGGCAACCGCGCCGACGTCTCCGGCAACGACGTCCTCCAGTACTGGTTCGACGACCCCGACACCGATGTCGTCCTCATGTACCTGGAGTCCATCGGCAACCCCCGCAAGTTCACCCGCCTCGCCCGTCGTACGGCCGCCGCCAAGCCGCTGGTGGTGGTCCAGAGCGCCGGCTCGGCTCCGCAGGGCCACGCGGTGCGCGCCACCCGCCTCCCGCACGACACGGTGTCCGCCCTGCTCCGCCAGGCGGGCGTCATCCGCGTCGACACGATCACGGAACTGGTCGACGCGGGGCTCCTGCTGGCCCGCCAGCCGCTCCCCGCGGGCCCCCGCGTGACGATCCTCGGCAACTCCGAGTCCCTCGGAATGCTCACCTACGACCGATGCCTGGCCGAGGGTCTCCAGCCCACCACCCCGATCGACCTCACCACCTCGGCGACGGCCGCCGACTTCCACCGCGCCCTGTCCCACGCCCTGGCGGACGACACCTCCGACGCGGTGGTCGTCACGGCGATCCCGGCGATCGGCGAGGCGTCTCCCGACGACGCGGAGCTGGCGGAGGCGCTGCGTACGGCTGCCGCCGCGGCTCCGGACAAGCCGGTGCTGGTGGTTCACGTGGAGCTGGGCGGCCTGGCGGAGGCGTTGTCGCTGGCCACGAGCACGGCGCCGGCGCCACTGCCTCCGGCGGACGGAGCGGACGGGACGGGGTCCGCCGGGGTGGGCTCCGCCCGGGAGGCGGAGGGGAGTGCGGCCGGTGCGGGGAGTACAGCCGAGACCGAAGAGGCCGCGTCCGCCCCTGCGGGCGACCGGGCAGCCGAGCAGCACTCCGCCGCCACCCCCACGCCCCCCGTCCGGCCACCCGCCGTACGCGGCACGCCGTTGGCGCCCGGCGCCTCCGGCCCCCCGGCGCGGAGCGGGTCCGCCTCCGCGCCCCCGGCCCCCCGCCCCCGTCTCATCCCCGCCTATCCCGCCGCCGAGCGAGCCGTTCGCGCCCTCGCCGAAGCCGTGAAGTACGCGCAGTGGCGGCGGGAGGCGACCGAGCCCGGGAAGGTGCCGGAGTACGAGGACATCGACGAGCGGGGCGCGGCCAAGCTGATCGCCGGTCTGCTGGAGCGCGGGGAGGGGCTGGCGGTCGGACCCGAGGAGACGCGGGAGCTGCTGGCCGCGTACGGGATTCGGGTGCGTCCCGCGCTGCCCGCACCCACTCCCGACGCCGCCGCCGAGGCGGCACACGCGCTCGGATACCCCGTCGCGCTCAAGGCGACCGCCCCCCATCTACGGCACCGCGCCGACCTCGGCGGAGTGCGGCTCGACCTCGCCGACGAGGAGCAACTGCGGCGGGCGTACGCGGAGTTGACCGAGCTGTTCGGGCCGGCGGAGCAATTGCGGCCGGTGGTGCAGGCGATGGCGGCGCGCGGCGTGGACACCGTCGTACGGGCGGTCATCGACCCGGCGGCGGGCGCCGTGCTGTCCTTCGGGCTGGCCGGAGCCGCGTCCCAGTTGCTCGGGGACACCGCGCACCGCCTGGTCCCGGTCACCGACCGCGAGGCGGCCTCACTGGTCCGCTCCATCCGCACGGCCCCCCTCCTCTTCGGCTGGCGCGGCTCCACCCCCGTGGACACGCCCGCGCTGGAGGAGCTGCTGCTCAGGGTCTCGCGTCTCGTGGACGACCACCCGGAGGTGGTCGCGGTCACGCTGGAGCCGGTGGTCGTGGCCCAGCACGGCCTCACCGTCCTGGACGCCACGATCCGCCTGGCCCCGCCCCCGGCCCGCGACGACCTCGGCCCGCGCACGCTGCCGCTCTACTAGAGGTTGCCGTGGACCATCTCCTGCACCTCGACCGCACCCTCGACGACCTGGACCCACCACGCTGGGCGCCTCCCGCCCCCGACGCGACGCGTCTGGTCCGCAAGGTGCACGAGCTGCGCCACGTCCCGCTGCGCGACCTCGGCCCGGCGGACCTGCGCACCCTCGTCTCCCAGCGGGTGGCCCTGCCGTTCGTCCTCCCCCTCGCGGTGCGCCTGCTCCTCGAAGATCCGCTCCTCGACGCCCACTTCCACGAGGGCGACCTCCTCCTCGCCACCACGCGAGTCCCCGCCCCCGCCTGGACCCTCTTCCCCGACCTCGCCGCCCGGCTGCGCACCGCGATCACGACACTGCCCCAGGCGGCGACCGCCGACCTGCCCGGCGGCGCCGCCGGGGAACTCGCCCGCTTCGTCGCCCGGCCGGCATCACCGCGCTGACGTTCCGCCCGACGGAGCCGGGAGACCGGCAAGCAGCTCCCGTACGAGTCCGGCGACGAGATCGGGGCGCCCTACAAAGGGAGAGCGCCCGGTCCGCCACTCGCTCAGGCCAGTGACCCTGGCCCGGGACGGCGGTCGCCCGCCGTCTTCTGTCGTGATCCACTTCTGAAACCACCCCCGACGGTGATCCAGAGCCACGAGGTGACCCCCCGCACACGCCCCCGTGAACACCCCTTTCCAGACCCCGCCCCCTCCCGCGACTGGCCCGGAGCGCCCCCCTCCACGGATTAGGATGGACGCCATGGCCAAGACCAGTACGACGACCCAGGGGCTCCGCGCGGCGATCGAGCGCAGCGGCTATTACCCGGCCCTCGTGGCCGAGGCGGTGGAGGCCGCCGTGGGCGGCGAGCCCGTGCGGTCGTACCTGGTGCATCAGGAGACGACGTTCGACCAGAACGAGGTCCGCCGTCATGTCACCGTCCTGGTCCTCACCGACACCCGTTTCCTCGTCAGCCACACCGACGAGCAGGCCGCCGACAGCACTTCCCCGACGCCGTACGCCACCACCTCCACGGAGTCGGTGAAGATCGGCCGGATCTCGTCCGTGGTGGTCAGCCGGGTCGTGGCCAACCCGGAGAAGTACACCCCCGGCACCCTGCCCCGCGAGGTCGTCCTGACCGTCGGCTGGGGCGCGGTCAGCCGTCTGGACCTGGAGCCCGCCGCCTGCGGCGACCCCAACTGCGACGCCGACCACGGCTACACCGGCAGCTCCACCGCCGACGACCTCAGCCTGCGCGTCAGCGAGGCCGGCGACGGCCCGGAGACCGTGCGCGAGGCGCTCGCCTTCGCCCAGGCCGTCTCCGAGGCGACGGCGACCGCGGGCTCCGCGCGCTGATGTCCCAGCCCGCCGCCTGGGACGCCTACGAACCCCTCGCCCTGGAGACCGCGCCGCTGCCGGAGTACGGCAGCGGTTCGCTCGCCGACCTCCTGCCCACCCTCGCGGCGGGCCTCGGCGTACCGGGCGCCACCGCCGCCATCACCGAACTGACCCCCGCCGACCGCGTCTGCGTCTTCCTGGTCGACGGCCTCGGCTGGGAGCAACTGCGGGCCCACCCCGACGAGGCGCCGTTCCTCAACTCCCTGCTCGGCACCTCGCGCGGCGGCACCGGGCGCCCGCTCACCGCCGGTTACCCGGCGACCACCGCGACCTCGCTCGGCTCCGTCGGCACCGGCCTGCCCCCCGGCGCCCACGGGCTGCCCGGCTACACGGTCCGCAACCCCGAGACCGGCGAGCTGATGAACCAGCTCCGCTGGCGCCCCTGGACGCCGCCGCACGTCTGGCAGCCGTACCCGACCGTCTTCGAGCTGGCCGAGCGCGCGGGCGTGCACGCCGCGCAGGTCTCCTCGCCCACCTTCCGCGACACCCCGCTCACCCAAGTCGCGCTGAGCGGCGGCACCTTCGTCGGCCGGCTGACCGGCGAGGAGCGCATGGACGTCGCCGCCGAGCAGCTCGCCGCCGGCGACCGCTCGCTGGTCTACACGTACTACGCCGAGCTGGACGGCGCGGGCCACCGCTACGGCGTCGGCTCCGACACCTGGCGCGGCCAGCTCATGACGGTCGACCGCCTCGCCCAGCGCCTGGCCGAGCAGTTGCCCCCGCGCAGCGCGCTCTACGTCACCGCCGACCACGGCATGGTCGACATCCCCTTCGGCGACGAGCACCGCATCGACTTCGACGAGGACTGGGAGCTGCGCGCGGGCGTCTCCCTGCTCGGCGGCGAGGGCCGTGCCCGCCATGTGTACGCCGTCCCCGGCGCCGAGTCCGACGTGCTCACCTGCTGGCGCGAGGTGCTCGGCGACCGCTTCTGGATCGCCTCGCGCGACGAGGCCATCGCGGCGGGCTGGTTCGGCCCCCACGTGGACGACCGTGTGTACCTCCGCATCGGGGACGTGGTCGCGGCCGCGTACGACGACGTACTGATCACCGCGTCCGAGCGGGAGCCGAAGGAGTCGCTCATGGTGGGCAACCACGGCTCCATGACCCCCGCCGAGCAGCTCGTCCCGCTGCTCGAAGTACGCTCCTGACCCTCCCTCCCCCCACTGCCTGAAAGGTGCTCAACTCCTCATGCCCGAGCTGGTGTTCTTCTCCGGAACGATGGACTGCGGGAAGTCGACGCTGGCTCTGCAGATCGAGCACAACCGCTCCGCGCGCGGCCTCGTCGGCCTGATCTTCACCCGCGACGACCGTGCGGGCGAGGGCAAGCTGTCCTCCCGCCTCGGCCTGGTCACCGACGCGGTCGAGGCGGCCGACGGCATGGACCTCTACGGCTACCTCGTCCACCGGTTGTCCAAGGGCGGCAAGGTCGACTACGTGATCGCCGACGAGGCGCAGTTCCTCACCTCCGAGCAGATCGACCAGCTCGCCCGCATCGTCGACGACCTCGGCCTCGACGTCTTCGCCTTCGGCATCACCACCGACTTCCGCACCCGCCTCTTCCCCGGCTCCCAGCGCCTGATCGAACTCGCCGACCGCATAGAGGCCCTCCAGGTCGAGGCCCTGTGCTGGTGCGGCGCCCGCGCCACCCACAACGCCCGCACCGTCGGCGGCGACATGGTCGTCGAGGGTGCCCAGGTCGTCATCGGCGACGTCAACCGCCCCGAACAGGAAATCGGCTACGAGGTCCTCTGCCGCCGCCACCACCTGCGCCGCATGACGGCGGCCTCGGCCCAGGCGGCGACGCTGTCCCCGGACGTCCTGCCGGTCACGTCGGGCTGAACGGACGCTTGACGATCAGCCGGGCCCAGCACGGCATCATCGAGGATTCTCAGTCGCCGAGTGTGAAGGCGAGGTCGCCCTCGCGTAGTTGATTCTCGGTCTGGGTGAGGCCCCCGCGGTGGGAGATCTCCACCGTGTAGAACTTCGAGCCCGGCGTGATGTCGTCGACCGTGAAAGGGAACTCGCATCCGTCGTCCGTCTTCTGCCCGAACTCCAGACTCCCCATGGCGACAACGGTGCCGGCGGCGTCCTTGACGGTGACCTGGGTGCCGAAGTCGATGTCGGAGTAACCACCCGTCCCGGAGCACAGGTCCCCGGTGTCGAGGTCCTCGCCGATGCCGTCGACGGTCAGTGTGCCGTCGGTACCGAATGGTGCCTTCGTCTTCTCCTTCGGCGCCTTGCCGCGCTCGCCGCCCCGCACGGACACAGCGCCGCGCGTGTCGGCACCGCCGCCGTCCCCCCACGAAACGCCGGCCCAGCACACTCCCACCACGGTGGCTCCGAGTAGACCGCCGATCGTGAGGACCACACCACGCGGAAGCCGTGACCAGCGGGAGGCGGGCCCGGACAGCGCAGGGCCGGGTACGGCGGTAACCGGCCTGTCGGCCGCGTCTTCGGCACCAACCCGGACCGGCTCTGGGGTCGCGGCCGGGGCCGGGATGTCCGGGTGATCTGCTGAGGGCATCGTGGATCTTCCTCTCGGGACGGGTGACAAATGCGGGGGTATGCGGCGATCACTTCTGGCTACGCAGGTACTCGGTCAGCGCCCCGCTCGCCCAGAGCGGGACCAGCCGCAGGATCTCCGACGCAGGTACCGCGCCGCGCAGCGAGCGCAGGCCCAGCTTGGCCAGGGAATCGGCGCCCTCATTGAGTGGGTGGCCCACGTGGGCCTTCTCGTGGGCGAAAGTGAGCTCGGGGGTGTACTCCGCGTACATCTGCAACTTGGCGAGGCTGGGGCTGCGCCCTTGGGAGCGCAGTCGGGTCTCGTAGCCGTCCGGCATCCGGTTGCCGCCGCGTCGCCATTCGCGCAGCAGTTCCAGAGAGCATCCAGGTTGTCGACGCGCACCTCGACGGCCCACCCGGGATGAGTGGCGAGAATCCGACGCAAACCCCAGTACACGGCGCGGAGTTCGGTGACGACCACGCGGACGCGGGGCTTGACGAGGTAGCGCGGATAGACGTGGGCGCGTAGCCCGGCCTCGCCCGTGGTGGCCACGTAGGCGGTGCCGACGTCGTCACCGCTGACTGACGCGTCCGTCGCCAGAATGATCGGCGCCTTGTCGATGGCCTTGACGACGCAGTCGAACTGCACGGCGCGTCGCTTCGCGGGGGTTGCGCGGGGTGCGTGGGCGAGCGGTGAGCGACGTCCCATCGGCGGGTTCTCCTGTTCACGGCAAGTAGGGGCGAGAGTGGACCGAGGGGACACGGGCCCACTGTGCCCCCTCCTGCGTGCGCCGGTCGGTCAGCCGACCTTGGTCCACTTCTGGCAGCCCTTGGTCTCGAAGTACTCGCCCTTGTTGACCGTCACACGGCCCTGCCCCTGGAGGTTCTCGTTCGCGATGATCGCGTCGAACTCTCCGGAGGCGTTCTTGTTGCGGGACCAGTAGCAGTTGTCGACGAAGCCGCCCGTCTCCGGACCCGCGGTCTTGTAGGTGCCGGCCTGCATGTCCTCACCGACCAGGTACTGCCCCTCGCCGTCCACCGTCGTGGCCGGTCCGGGCTTCTTGGCCGGCTTCGGCTTGACCGTGACCTTCTCGGTGACGGTGGCGGCGGGCTGCGGCTTGCCCTTCGAGGGGGCCGCCGTCTTCGTGACGGTCACGGCCGGGGCGGGGGCGGCCGAGCTCTTCGTCCCGCCGGAGTTTCCGTTGCCGCCGATGGCGGTGCCGATCAGCAGCGCGACGAATGCGGTCGCCCCGTGCGTGAGCCAGGCCTTGCGGCGCGACGGCTTCGTCGGCGCCGGCTGCCCGAGAGGCGGGAGTCCGGCCCCGGCCGGCATCCCGTTCGCGGGCGGCGGTACGGCCGGCCCGGCGGCCCAGCCGGGGGTGCCGCCCGACTGCGGCGTGTTGGACGGCATCGAGGGCGTGTGACTCATCGGTGATCCTCCGGTCGGCATCGTGTGATGTGGCGGTCACAAGGTGCCTGCCGCGTCGGATCTGAACCCATGAACGGCTTGATAACCCATATTATCAAGTGGATTGAGTTGGATTTCCTTGATCGACTGTAGATTGCGGACACCGGCCCGGCCGGACCGGAACAAGAGAGAGGAGGAGCGCGTCCCCATGACGAGCCAGGCAGTGACGTCCGCGCCCTCCCCGGAGCCCCCCGCCATCCTCCCCGAATCGCCGGCCTGGCGGATCACATACTCCGAGATCGCCGCTCTCGCCCAGGTCAAGCGCCCGGTCCCCACCACATGGGCCCGTCGCCACCCGGACTTCCCCGCCCCCCTCGCCCACGAGGACGGACGCCCGCTGTTCGACGCCCGGGCCGTCGTCGGCTGGCTCGCCTCGACCGGCCGTGGCAACACCGACCCCCGCCGCCTGCGTGGCGAGCTCGCCCTGTACACCCTGGCGGCCTGGCGCACCCCGTCTCTTCCGGCGCCCGTGCTGATGGGCGCGCTGACCTCCCTGATCTGCCTGCACCAGCAGCTGGACGCCCCTGTCGCCGACGGCCCCTGGGAAGCCGTACTGGAGCGGGCCGCAGAGCTGGACCCGGAAGACCTCTTCCTTCTTGCCGAGCTGAAGGCCCTGCCCGACCCGAACCACACCGGACCCGCCCTGGCCGAACTCGCCGACGAACTGATCGATGCCGCCTACAACCCCGCCGAGGCCTTCGACTGGATCCTCCAGTCCCGCCACCGCCTCGGCTCCCGCGACATGGCCGCCGACGAGCTCACCCCGGCTGTGGTCCGCGCCCTGGCCACCCTCTCCGGCGTCGACTCGCTCGACGAGGGCTCCGTGATCGCCGTCCCGCACGCACGCGCCGGTGACCTCCTGGCCGCTCTCCATGACCGGGCCCCCGAGCAATCCGGCCACATCTACCTCGCCGCCGACCCCGACGAGGCCCACGCCCGCCTCGTGCGCCGACGAATGCTGGTGCGCGGGGTGTACGAGTTCCGGCTGGACGTCGTCCAGGGCGGCGACCTGTCCGCCGACGACTGGGGCTACCCCGACCTCCTCGTCTGCGCCCTGCCGTACGAGGCGGCCGAGGCCCGCGACCCCAAGGCCATCCTGGACCAGGTCGCCGCCCTCACCGACTACCTCGACACCGGCTCCACCGCCGTCGTCCTCGGCCCCGCCGACGTCCTCACCGGCCCGCTCGCTCCGCACAGCGACGCCGACCGTTTGCGCCGCTCCTTCCTCGAACCCGGTCTGCTCAAGGCCGCGATCAGCCTCCCGGACGGCGCCTGCACCTTCCGCCCCGGCTACCGCACGGCCGTCTGGGTCCTCGCCCGTGTTCCCGAGGACGAGCGCACCGGCCTCGTCCTCCTCGCCGACTACTCCGGCCGGCCCCTGACCGAACACGCCCTCGAACCTCTCGCCGAAGACATCGCCATCTGGCGCTCGGCCGGCTGGGTCCCGGACCCGCGCCACGAGCCCCGCCACGCCGCCATCGTCCGTGGCACGGCCCTGGACGAGCGCCCCGGTGCCCCCTTCACCCCACAACACCGCACGCGCGCCTCCCGCTACACCCGGGCGGTCGTCGAACGCCCTTCCGCCATCGCCGACTTGGTACGCCGTCTCGATGAACTCCGCAGCAGCTCCAGCCCACTCAGGCTGGACGCGCAAGCCGTCCTGCGCCCGGAGACCGAGCCGGTACGCCGCACCACGGTCGGTCGCCTCCTCCGCGCCCGTCGCCTGCGCCGCCGCCCCGGCCACCGCTTCGCGCCCGAACACCTCACCGCCGAGGGCCACTACGTGGTCATCACCCCGGAGGAGATTCTGGGCACCGCGCGCATCGGGGAGCGCCGTATCGACCGCGGCATCCTGCTGACGGCTTACGAACACGCCCAGTTCACCGAACCCGGAGACCTGGTCGTCACCGCCACCCCGCACTTCGGCGTCCACGTCGACACGGCAGGCCTCTCTCTGGTCGCCGCCCCGGCCCGCATCCTGCGCGTGCATCCGGACGCTGATCCGCCCGTACGGCCCCGGGTGCTGGCCGCGCTGCTGCGTGCGGCGGCCGCGGAGTACGCCCGCACCAGCGGGGCGGTGCGCGCCTCCCGCCGGATCGAGGACCTGCTCATCCCTGACCTGAGCCGTGCCGAGGCCGACCGGTACGAGGCCGTACTCGTCGAGATCGAGGGTCGGATGGCGTTGCTGCGCGAACAGAGCGCCGCACTCGACGACCTGACCCGGGTGATGTCCGCAGGCATGGCCGACGGCACGCTCACCATCCAGCCTTTCCCGCACCCGGACACCGGCCCCGGTGCCGACACCCACTGAAGGAGACCGTCCACCCCATGCCTCCCAGCAACAAGAAGGCGGCCGATCAGGAGGAGCTGTTCAGCGCCTCCACCGCCAAGGAGATCCAGGACATCCTCTGGAAGGCGGCCGACAAGCTGCGTGGCTCCATCGACGCCGCCCAGTACAAGGAGTTCGTCCTCGGCCTGATCTTCCTGAAGTACGTCTCGGACGCCTTCGACGAGCGCCGCCGCGAACTGGCGGCGGAACTCGCCGACGACGGCATCACCGAGGACCGCATGGAGGACTTCCTCGAGGACCGCGACGAGTACACCCGTGCCAACGTCTTCTGGGTCCCCGAGACCGCCCGCTGGTCCTGGATCGCCACGCAGGCCAAGGCGCAGGGCGTCGGCAAGCTCCTCGACGAGGCGATGGACGCCATCATGCGGGAGAACGCCGCCCTCACCGGCGTCCTCCCCAAGATCTTCAACCAGGACCGCGTCGACCAGAAGCGCCTCGGCGAACTCGTCGACCTCATCAGTGACGCCCGCTTCGGCGGCAGCGAAGAGCGGCCGGCGCAGGATCTGCTCGGCGAGGTGTACGAGTACTTCCTCGGCAACTTCGCGCGGGCCGAGGGCAAGCGGGGCGGCGAGTTCTACACGCCGCAGTCCGTGGTCCGGCTGATCGTGGAGATCCTGGAGCCGTACGAGGGGCGGGTGTACGACCCGGCGTGTGGCTCGGGCGGCATGTTCGTCCAGGCGGCGAAGTTCATCGAGGCGCACCAGGGGCGCGGCCACAAGGACGACATCGCGGTCTACGGCCAGGAGCTGAATGAGCGCACCTGGCGCCTGGCCAAGATGAACCTCGCCATCCACGGCATCGACGGCAACCTCGCCGCCCGCTGGGGCGACACCTTCGCCGACGACAAACACCCGGACCTCAAGGCCGACTTCGTCATGGCCAACCCGCCGTTCAACATCAAGGACTGGGCGCGGGACGAGTCGGACGCGCGCTGGAAGTACGGGGTTCCGCCGAAGAACAACGCGAACTATGCGTGGCTCCAGCACATGATCTCGAAGCTGGGGGAGAGGGGGACGGCGGGCATCGTTCTGGCGAACGGGTCGATGAGCTCGCAGTCCAGCGGCGAGGGGGAGATTCGGCAGACGCTGGTGGAGGGGGACCTGGTTGCGTGCATGGTTGCGCTGCCCTCGCAGCTCTTCCGTACGACGCAGATCCCGGCATGCCTGTGGTTCCTGTCCAAGGACAAGTCTCCGCAGGGGGCCCGGCGGTTGGACGACCGGCGGGGCGAGATCCTGTTCATCGACGCCCGGGGTATGGGTGAGATGGCCGACCGCACGGAGCGCATCCTGCCGGAGGCCGACCTTAAGAAGATCGCCGACACCTACCACGCGTGGCGCGGCACGGCGTCGGCACGGCAGGCGGGGCTGGCGTACGAAGATGTGCCGGGCTTCTGCTTCTCGGCGAACGTGGAGAAGGTGCGGGAGCACGGGTACAGCCTGACGCCTGGAAGGTACGTAGGGGCTGTCAAGGCGGAAGAAGAAGACACGGAGGTGGTCGCAGAGCGCATCAGCAAGTTGGCGGAGAAGCTCTACGGACTGTTCAACGAGTCGGCTGAGCTGGAGAAGACGGTCCGCGAGCAGTTGGGGAGGGTCGATGTCTGAGTGGGTCAGCACAACCCTGGGTGAATTCGTGCATCTGCAGCGAGGACATGACCTTCCCTCTGGGCAACGGGTCCCTGGGCCGATTCCTGTTGTTGGCAGTGGTGGTGTCACCGGATGGCACAGCGAGCCCAAAGCGTCAGGGCCTGGCATTACGATCGGTCGAGCTGCCAACCTTGGCGTACCCACCCTTGTCGAGCAGGATTTTTGGCCGCTCAACACAACGCTATATGTCACGGATTTCCGCGGCAATAACGTAAGATTCACCTACCACCTCTTTCAGGTCCTCGATCTGGCTGGATTTAATTCCGGCAGTGTTCAACCGATGTTGAACAGGAACTACATTAGTTCCTTTCCGATCGAAGTTCCTGAACGGGCTGAGCAAGATGCCATCGCTGCGGTGCTTGGAGCTCTGGAGGCCAAGATCGCCGTCAACGAGCGCATCGCGACCACCTACGAGCAGCTGCTTCAGTATCGTTACGCGGAGCTGGGCCTGGCTGAGGATCCGAATCCTGAAACGGCTGTGCCGATCACGGACCTAGTGACCTTCAACCCGAAGATGGGGAAGCCACCTGCGGAAGAGCCCATCTATGTGGATATGGCGGCATTGCAGACGCATCTTGCTTCCATTCCCTCGTGGACTCGAAGGGTGCCGAAGTCTGGCCCAAGGTTCAAGAACGGCGACACCCTGCTTGCCCGTATCACCCCGTGTCTGGAGAACGGCAAGACTGGCTATGTCGATTTCATGGAAGACGGGGAGATCGGCCTGGGCTCCACCGAGTTCATCGTGATGCGCTCGCTCCCTGGAGTACCCAGCGAACTCAGCTATTTCCTGGCGCGAGATGGCAGGTTCCGTGCTCACGCCATCCGCAACATGGTTGGCACCTCCGGGCGGCAGCGAGTCAGTGCGACGGACGCTGCCAACTATCAAGTGAACCGTCCCGATGCGGATGCGCTGACCGCCTTCGGTAAGGATGCCTCGGCTTCCTTCGCACACATGAAGTCGTTGCAAGCAGAAAGTCGCACTCTCGCCACCCTACGCGACACCCTCCTCCCCCAACTCATGTCCGGCCGCCTCCGCGTCAAGGACGCCGAGAAGATTGTCGAGGACGCCACGTGACCGCATCCCGCGACGGGAACACGCACGACGACGACAGATCTCGCCGCCGCCCCACCGAGGCCGACTGGGAGGTGCTCGCGCTGGACGAGCTTGTGGAGCTGGACTGGCAGGCGGGCCCCGGTAACGAGTTCGCGCCCGGGTCCGGGCACCGGAAGTCCTGGGAGGACCTGATCCTCTACCCGGACCTTCAGGAGGCGATCGAGCGGCTGAACCCCGAGCTGCCCTCGAACGCCGTACAGGACGCCGTGGCGGCTGCCGTCACCCCCGGCTCCCAGGACACGTACGAGGAGAACCGGACGGCCCACCGCCACCTCACCGCCGGCATTCGCTCGGTCACCTACACCGACAACTTCGGCGCGGAGCACAACCCCACCATCCGCCTCGTCGACCTGACCGACCCGGACGCGAACACCTACCGCGCCCTGAACCAGGTCACGGTCATCGACGGTGAGAAGAACCGCCGTTTCGATGTCGTCCTGTACGTCAACGGCCTGCCCCTTGCCGTCATCGAGCTGAAGCGTGCCGGCGACGAGGACGCGACCCTTCAGACGGCGCACGCCCAAGTGGCACGGTACGTGCAGGAGTTGCCGACCGCGTTCCGTTACAACGCCGTCGTCCTGCTCTCCGACGGCATCACAGCGAAGTACGGCACCCCCTTCACCCCGTACGAGCACTTCGCGCCGTGGAACACGGACGAGTTCGGCGCCCGGGTCGACCCGCTGACCGCCGACGGGTTCGCGGAGTCGGGGCAGAACCTGGCGATCCACGGCCTGTTCACGCAGCCGCGGTTCCTCGAACTGGTCGGCTCGTTCATCAACTTCGTGCCGTCGAAGCAGATGAAGCGGATCGCGAAGCCGCACCAGTACCACGCGGTGACCCGCGCCGCCGAGGCCGTACGCAAGGCCGCCGCCACCGACGGGAAGGCGGGTGTCGTCTGGCACACGCAGGGGTCGGGCAAGTCGGAGGAGATGGTCTTCACCGCCACCATGGTGATGAAGGACCCCGCACTGCTGAACCCCACCGTCGTGGTCGTCACGGACCGCACGGACCTGGACGACCAGCTGTACTCGACGTTCCAGGAGAGCGAGATCCTCCCGGAGACGCCCAAGCAGGTCGTCACCCGCGCCGAACTCCGCGAGGAGCTCGCGGCGAAGAGGGTGGGCGGGATCCTCTTCACCACGCTCCAGAAGTTCGGCAAGACCAAGGAGGAGCGGGAGTCGGGCACCGACCACCCGATGCTCTCGGACCGGCGGAACATCGTCGTGATCGTCGACGAGGCCCACCGCAGCCACTACGACGACCTCAACGGCCTGGCCCGCCACCTGCGCGACGCGCTCCCGCACGCCACGCTGCTCGCCTTCACCGGTACGCCGATCTCGGAGGCCGACCGCAACACCCGCGAGGTGTTCGGCGACTACATCGACGTCTACGACCTCAAGCGGGCGGCTGACGACGGCGCGACCGTGAAGGTCTACCACGAAGGCCGGGTCATCCAGCTCGTCCTGGACCGTGACGTCGATCCGACCACTATCGACGAAGAGGCCGACCGCATCACCGACGGCCTCGACGACACCGAGCGCCGCCGCATCGAGCAGGCCGTGGCCACCATGAACGCCATGTACGGCGCGCCGGCCCGGATAAGGGACCTCGCGACCGACCTGGTGGAGCACTGGGAGGCCCGCCGGGAGCGGATGCGACCGTTCGTCGGTGTCTCCGAGTCGGGTGGCGCGCCCGGCAAGGCGATGGTGGTCTGCGCGACCCGTGAGATCTGCGTGAGCGTGTACGACGCGCTGCGCGATCTGCGGAACGAGTGGCACAGCGACGAATTCGACAAGGGCGTCATGAAGATTGTCTTCTCTTCGAACTCCCGCAAGGACAAAAAGAAACTACTAGCCCACGCCCTCACCGACAGCCGTCGCAAGGCCGTCATCAACCGGGCCAAGGACCCCGACGACGAGCTCGAACTGCTCATCGTCAACAACATGCTGCTGACCGGCTTCGACGCCCCGCCGATTCACACCATGTACCTGGACCGGCCGCTCAAGGGCGCCAATCTGATGCAGGCTCTGGCCCGCGTCAACCGCCGCTTCCGGGGCAAGGAGGACGGTCTCCTCGTCGGCTACGCGCCGCTCACCGAGAACCTCCAGAAGGCCATCGCCGAGTACACCGAGGCCGACCAGCGCGACCGCACCCTCGGCCAGGATGTCGAGCGGGCACTGGACGAGCTGCGCAACGAGTACGACGTGCTCACCGGCATCCTGCGCGGCTTCGCGTGGGAACCGCTGCTCGACAAGCCCGGTCCCAAGGCGTTCGTCGACGCGGCCCTGCGTACCGCCAACTACCTGCTCGATCCCCTCTCGCCCGGCAACAACCCCGACCAGCTCGACGATCCGCGCCAGACCCTGGGCCGCCGCTTCCGCGACCACGCCTACCGCCTGGAGCGCTTCTGGGCCCTGGCCGGCAGCTCCAAGGAGCTCGGGGACCGGTTCGCCGACCGGCCCGCCTGGAAGCGGCACATCCAGTTCTTCGTCGAAGTCCGCGCCTACATGGCCAAGCTGGACGCGATGAACCGCGAGGCGCGCGGCCTCCCCGTGGCCCGTGATGTCGAGCTGTACCTCTCGCAGTTGACGTCGTCGGTCGTGGAGACCGGCGGGGTGACGGACCTGTTCGCCGAGGCCGGTCTGGAGACAGCCGACCTGACCCACCTGGGTGACGCCCTCGTCACCCAGCTCCAGCAGAGCCAGACCCCGCACCTCGCGGCCGAGGCACTGCGGCGGCTGGTCGAGCGGAAGATGCGCGAGGTCACCCGGCACAACATCGTCCGGCAGACCACGTTCTCCGAGCGCCTCCAGGACCTGATGGTGCGTTACATGCGCCAGCAGCTCACGAGCGCCGAACTCATCGCGAAACTCGTCGAGATGGCCAAGGAGGTCGCCGCCGACGCCCGTCGCGGCGAGAAGTTCGACCCGCCGCTGAACTGGAGCGAGCTGGCCTTCTACGACGCGGTCGCCGACCACGGCACCGCCCGCTCGCTCATGGGCGACGAGGTGCTGGCGGGCATCGCCCGCGAACTCGTCACCGAGGTCCGCCGTCAGCTCAAGCCCGACTGGCTCTCCCGCCCGAACGTCCAGGCCCGCCTGCGCAGCACCATCAAGCGCCTCCTGGCCCGCAACAACTACCCGCCGGACCAGCAGAAGGAGGCCATCGACCTGGTCCTCCGCCAGATGGAACACTTCGCCAACGAGTGGTCCGTCAACGGCGAGGCAGCCGACTGAGCTGTCCGCGGTTTCCGCCCGCGGTCAGGGGCTGCTCACCGAGGCGTCAGGTCTTGGCGTGAGCGGCCCCGCCCGCAGCCCAAAAGACTGATACAGGGAGGTAGTTCCTCCCGGACAGGTAGGTTCTCGCCATGGCCACAGGCAAAGACATAGAGGATCCGGAGTCGCGCTTCACAACCCTGCTGCTGGCAGCGGCGAGGCTGCCGGGCGTACGTATCAGCAGGGAGGCGTACCTTCGGAAGGCCCTGTCTCGCTACTGCTCCGAGGACGACATCCGCAGAGCGATCGAGGAGACACCCGCGGCGGCGGGTATCCCCCTCGATGTTCTGGAGAAAGCCGCCAACGACTCCATCAACTACGAAACCGCGAAGGTCAGCGCTCTGTCTGCGGCTGCCGGACTACCTGGGGTGTTCTTCCTTCCCGCCACCGTGCCGACCGACATGGCGCAGTACTTCGGTCACATGCTGCGGATCTCGCAGAAGCTCGCCTACCTCTACAGCTGGCCCGACCTGCTGTCCGGTGACAGCGATGAGCTCGACGACGCGACCAAGGGTGTGCTCACGCTCTTCCTGGGCGTGATGTTCGGCACCCAGTCGGCGAACTCGGCTGTGGGCAAGGTCGCGGGGATGATGTCGAAGGAGGTCGCCAAGAAGCTGCCCAAGCAGGCACTCACCAAGGGCGTCATCTACCCGATCGTGAAAAAGGTAGCGAGTTACCTCGGTGTTGAGATGACCAAGCAAACCTTCGCGAAGAGTGTCTCGAAGGCAATCCCTGTCGTCGGCGCCGTCGTCTCCGGCGGGCTCACTTTCGCGACCTACCGTCCCATGGCCAAGAAACTGAAGAAGCACCTGGCCGGCTTGGAGTTGACGAAGCCGGCGCCCCGAGTGGTGACCGTGGAAGTCGTCGAAGATCGCACGCCGTTCGTCACGGACTACGTTGAGCGGCCTGACGCGGGTGACACCACTTCGCAGTAGAGGGTGCCGGGGCCGGAGTCCTGCCGTCCGACGGGTCGGCTGGGCTTCGGCCCCCTGTCCGTACACCTGTCAGGCGCGCGCCTGCCGCGCGGCCGCTCCGACGAACCCCGCCCACGCCGCGTGGGACACCGTGAGGACGGGTCCGGCGGCGGCCTTGGAGTCCCGGACGTGCACAACTGCGTTGCTGGGTGCGACCTCTACACACTGACCGCCCTCGGTCCCGCTGTAGCTGCTCTTGAACCAGGCGAGGCCGGAAGCGGCGGTCGAGGACTCGGCGTTGTTCATAGCGATCCAAGCAACCCTTCGATGAACTTCAGCGACTCTCTCGGGCTGAGAGCCTGTGATCGGATGATCCCATAGCGGGCGGCGGCGAGAGCTGTGTGTTCCGGGTCGGTTTCCAGCGTGCTGGTCGAGTGCGTCTCGGCGTACGCGAACTTCTTGCCGTCCTTGCGGGTGACGACCGTGAACGGCCCGTTCACGCCCGCGTTGTCCTCGCATTCCGTCGGCATGACCTGGATCTCGACGTTCTGCTTCTGCCCGACAGACAAGAGGAGCTCCAGCTGCCCCCGTGTCACGGCTTTGCCGCCATACCGATGCCGCAGCACCGCCTCGTCGATCACGAAGCCCAGCAGGGGGCTGGGGCGCCTGTCGAAGATGTCCTGCCGAGCCAGCCGCGCGGCCACTCGCAGTTCCACCGTTTCCGGGTCCAGCGGCGGTCGGCGCATGGCCAGCAGCGCCCTCATGTACTCCTCTGTCTGGAGCAGGCCGTTGATCATGTGGGTGTCGTACACGAGGAGTTCAAGGCACTCCTTCTCCAGCGCCGCCATCCCTTGGAAGAACACCGGATACTGCGCCCGCTCCACCTGCTCCTTCCACAGGCACAACAATCCACCCGCATCAAGCACTTCATCCGCGAGATCGATGGTCCGCGGTGACGGAATCCGCCGCCCCTGCTCGAACGACGCGATCGTGGACACCGAGTAGCCCAGCCGCTTGGCGAGTTCCTCGCGCTCCATGCCCGTCCGGAGCCGCAGGGTCTTGAGGGTCTGGCCGAAGGCGATCACCACGTTCCGCCCGGCCCCGTCCTCCGGACGCCTTCCGCCCTCGCTGTCGGAACGCCGCGACTCCGCCACTTGCTCCGTCATCGGATTACCGCCTCCCCGGCCTTCAACGTTTCGCGTGAAGCCCCCGTCACGCCGCGCGCCTCGTACCCGTATCGACACCGCGCGTACAGTCAGGCCGCGTCGGTGCGTCACCACTGGTCACGCTACGCCACCGGCGAGATCGTCGTCGGTATGACGACCAACCCCGCCCATCTCGGGGACCCCGCCCAGTACTTGGCTCTCGCGCCGCGCGTGTTCGAGATGCGTTTCACCTTCACGCCCCGGGGCGCCCGTCTCGCGCGCCATCTCGTCGCCGTCCGACTGCACGCCTGGGACATCCCGTACGGGACCGACCCGCATGACGCGCTCGTGGCGATCGTCGCCGAACTCGCCGCCAATGCGGTCCGGCACGGCCATGTTCCCGGCCGGGACTTCCACGTCCGTCTGCACACCGTGCCCGGCACCCGTACCGTCCGTGTGGAGGTGAGTGACACCCGGGGCGAGCGCGTACCGCGGCGGCTCGATCCGGGGACGGAGGAGACGGGCCGCGGGCTGCTGCTCGTATCGCGGCTGGCCACCCGCTGGGACTGGCACCCCCGCGCCGGTGCCCCCGGCAAGACCGTCTGGGCCGAGTACCTGCTTCCGTACTCGCCGTCGCCACCGCGGCCCCTGACCTGCGGAAAGGGCAACCGGTTCGCGTCATCGACCTCGGCAGCCCCTGAGCTGTTCCCCGGGGTGGGGAGAGTTGCCGCTCACCCCGGACGCAGCTGTCCCGCACGCGGTCGACTCCAATTGCTGGCGGCCCAAGGCAACTTGGTAACCAGGGTTATCAACTCTTCGCGTCAGAACCAATGTCGCTTCCTCCTACGGTTCCGTCCTGCCCTTCCACATCAGCGCGGTAACCGCAGGAGGCGCCCACATGAACGCGATGGACCACAGCAGCGCGCTGCCGCTGCACGAGCTCGTAGAGACGCGTCTGGCCGACGACGTGAAGCTCGGTCAGGCGGCCAAGGACCTCGTCCGCGAGGCCCTCGGCGAGCAGGAGACCGGTGCCGAGGCTGCTGCCGCGGGGCCCGTCTATCTGGGCAACATCACCGTCACCGGCTTCCGTGGGGTCGGTTCGAAGGCCCTGCTGAAGCTGCGGCCGAAGCCGGGAGTCACCCTCGTCGTGGGGCGCAACGGCTCCGGCAAGTCCAGTTTCGCCGAGGGCATCGAGACCCTGTTCACCGGGAGCAACGCCCACTGCTCCGGGCAGAACGCGAGTCGCGCCGTTCGCTGGCGCAACCTGCACCATGGCGAACAGACCGTCATCGAAGCCAAGTTGAGCATCGACGGCGACCCGTCCCCGAGCACCCTCACCCGGATCTGGGCCGGTGACACCTTCACCGACTCCAAGGCGTCGTTGAAGCGGCCGGGACACGGCACCGCCCCCCTGGAAGAGACGGGATGGAACGGCGCGACCCGCGACTACCGCCCGTTCCTGTCGTACGTCGACCTGGGCAACCTGATCAACGGCAAGCCGGCGGAGATGTACGACAACGTCGCCGCGATCCTCGGACTCGACCCCCTCAACGCCGCCGCGCGGCACCTGGCGGAGGCGAAGAAGGAACTGGACGCCGTGCAGAAGGCGGAGAAGGAGAAGAAGCCGCTTCTGCACGCGGCGCTGGAGGCGGTCGGGCACGACGACCGGGCGGTCAAGGCCATCCTGGCGATGGATGCGCGGCCCGGTCCCGACTACGCCACGCTCGACGACCTGATCGCCGGAGTGCCCACGGCCGACGAGGGCCGGCTGCGTGAAGCGCGTCTGGAGGCCGCCGCTCAGGGGCCCGACCTCGACCTGGTGGGCGATGCCGTCGACGCTTTGCAGCGGGCCGCGGCCGACCTCGGGGACCTGAAGGGGTCCGCCGCGGCGGACGCCCACAGCAGGGCCGAGCTGCTCCAGGCGGCCCTCCGGCACAGCGACATGCACGCCGACGACACGGCCTGCCCGGTCTGCGGCATGGAACAGGCGCTGGACCGCGCGTGGGCCGCACGTGCCGAGGTGGAGATCGCCGCGCTCCGGCAGGAGGCCGAGGAGGTGCGCCAGGCCGAGGCGCGGCTGCGGTCGGCGATGCGTGCCCTGCACGATCTGATCCATGTGCCGCAACAGTTCCCGGCGGTGCTCGCCGAGCCGTGGCAGGCCTGGGGTGACTGCCGCCGGATCACCGAGCCCGCCGAGCTCGCCGACCGCGCGTTCAAGGCGGCGGTGACGCTGACGGACGCCTGCGGGGTCGTGGCCAGGGTGGCACGCGAGGAGCTGGCCGCCATGGACGAGCGCTGGCGCGAGGTGGTCGACCTGCTCGCCGAGTGGACGAAGCTCTCCCGGGAGGCCGAGGCCGCCAAGCCGCGCAAGAAGGAGATCACCAGCGCCCACAACTGGATCAAGAACCTGACGACCGAGGTCCGTAATCTGCGCGTCGACGCCTTCGCCGATCACACGCAGCGCATCTGGGAGAGGCTCCGCCAGCAGAGCAGCGTTGACCTGAAGAAGGTCAGCCTGCACGGCACCGAGAGGGCCACCGTGCGCAAGCTGATGATGGACGTCACCGTCGATGATGCCGAGGCTTCGGCGCTCGGCGTCATGAGTCAGGGCGAACTGCACTCGCTCGCCCTGTCCCTGTTCCTGCCCCGCGCCGCCACGGCCGACAGCCCGTTCGGCTTCGTCGTCATCGACGACCCGGTGCAGTCCATGGACCCCGCGAAGGTCGACGGCCTCGCGCAGGTGCTGGACGAACTCGGCCGTGACCGGCAGGTCGTCGTCTTCACCCACGACACCCGGCTCCCGCACGCCTTCCGCAGCCAGGGGCTGGACGTGACCGTCCTGAAGGTGGAGCGGGGTGGCAGGTCCCAGGTGCGGGTCGACTCCGACACCGATCCGGTCCAGGAGGCCATCGACGACGCGATGGCGCTCGCGAAGACCCGCGACTGCCCCGAGGCGGCCCTGAGCAACGTCCTGCCGTCGCTGTGCCGCGAGGCCCTGGCGAAGGCCATCGTCGAAGCGGCGTGGCTCCGCCGTAATCGCACCGGGCAGTCCGCCGACAGCCTCCAGGCCGCCATCGACGCGACCGACCGGCTGATCCCGCTCGCGTCCTTCGCCCTCTTCGACGACAGCGTCGTCCATCCCGACGAGGAGGTCAAGGTCCGTCTCCGTCACCACTACGGCAACGAGAGCGTGACCCTGGTCCAGCAGTGCCAGCGGGGCGCCCATCCCGGCGGATTCCTGCCGTACGACGCGGTCGCCTTCGTCCGGAAGGTCGAGACCCTCGCCCGCATGCTCCGCAAGCCGGAGGTGAACGTCTGATGACCGCCACCCACTCCCACAGCGACACGATCGCCGGCCTCCTCGCGATCGCGGACGACCTCCTCGCCGAGCGGCTGGGCGGCCCGCTGACCCCGGCGGGCCGCGCCCGCGGCGCCGCGTACGCGCTGCGCATCGCGCTCGAGGCCACCGTGAACGCCGTCCTCACGGTTGAGGAAACCGCTCTGGGCGACCTGCGCAGCATGCGGGCGAAGCGGCTCTGCCTGCGCCACTTCGCGGGACCGGAGCTCGCCCGGAGCGTCGACGCCCTGTGGAACCGGCTCAGCACGGGGTGCAAGTACCACCACGACGAACTCGGACCGAGCATCGCCCAGGTACGTGCCTGGCAGACGGCGACCGAGGCGATCGTTGCCCAGCTCCACGCGGTGTGAGCTGCACCGGATCGGTTCCGTCCGTAACAGGGCGGGTGTCGTTGGCAAGTGACAACACGTGATAATTCTGTGAAGGGGATCGGGCGTTGTGCGTCCGATGTGGCTCGTCGTCAGGGCCGCTAGGGAGGAAGACATATGGGCGGGTCCGTGCGCCGCGAAGTCGTCGTCTTCGAGCAGAAGAAGGTGGATTTCGCCTACGACTGCTATGAAACGCGTCTGGAGCGGATGAGCGGCGATGCTGTCGCCAGGGCGTCGGCCAGCGGGAAGGACAGCGTCACCAACCGGCTCAAGGCCGAGGAGCAGGCTGCCGCCTATGGGGGCCTGAACGGCGAGAACCTCGTCGTCGGCCGTGTCGACGCCAGCGATCCCGAGGAAGGCGTCGAGACTTGGTACATCGGGCGGCGCCCGGTCTGGGACGACGATCACAACCAGGTGGTCGTGGAGTGGACGAACCGGCTCGCCAAGAAGTGGTTCGACGCGTCCGCGGAGTCGCCGGGCGAGGTGGTGTTGCGGCGGCGCCTGATCTGTTCACAGCGCCTCGTGCAGGACTACGTCGACGAGATCGCGGCGGCTCCGGCCCCCGCCGTACCAGGGGCAGAGCCTGCGACGGGTACGGCGGGGGCCGAAGGAGATACGGTTCCTCCCCGGCCGGACGAGGGTGAGGAGGAGGGCGTCAGCGCCCCCGGCCCCACCGTTCCCACGCCTGGTGACATCGTCCGCATCCAGCGCCGTAAGCCTCAGCAGCCCGACGACTTCCTGCTGCGTGATCTTCAGCGCGCACGAGGCGGCCGTATGCGGGACATCGTCGAGACGATCCGCCGTGACCAGATGGCGCTCGTCACCGGGGCGCCCTCGGAAATCCTCGTCATCCAGGGCGGCCCGGGAACCGGCAAGTCCGCGGTCGGTCTGCACCGTGTGACGTGGCTGGTCAACAACGAACACTTCAGGGCACGGGACATCCTGGTCATCGGCCCCCACCAGAGGTTCCTCGAATACGTCGGCCAGGTGCTGCCGACCCTCGGTGTCCGGGACGTCAACGCCGTGCAGCTGTCCCGACTGTGGGACGGTGACGTGCGAGGCGTCGACAGCACCAGGACACGGCTGGTGAAGTCCGACGAACGCATGGCCGCCGTACTGCGCCGACGCGTCGAAAGCGAGTACCGTCCGACGGCCCTCGACGACCTCACCACGGCGCCCTCCTACGAGGGTGACGAGCCCGCGTTCGTCGTCACCGCGGCCGGTACGACGCTGCGGGTGGCCCGCTCGGAGATCCTCGCCACTCTGGAGGAGGTGGGGCAGGGCGCCGGCTCCTACCGTGAGCGCCGCGACCGGTTCCGTGGGCTGGTTGTCGACCTGCTGCTCCGTGAACTCGTCACCGTCGCTCCGCGCCGCAGTCGTGATGCGACCATCCGCCGCGAACTGGAGCGGAACCGGCGCGTGGAACGGCTGGTCGAACGGATCTGGCCCTCACCGAGCCCGGCTGAGGCTCTCCGTACCCTCTACGACTCGCCCCAGCTGATGCGCGCCTGCGCCGACGGCATCCTCGACGATGCCGAGCGGGACGCACTGCACCGCCCTCGCGCGGCTAAGGCAGGCGACGAACCCTGGACCCTTGACGACAGGGTCTGCCTCGAGGAACTCCGGTACCTCGTCACCGGTGAGACCCCCCGTCACTACGGGCACATCATCATGGACGAGGCCCAGGACCTGACGCCCATGCAGGCCCGCGCACTGCGGCGCCGCCTCGCGGCCGGCGGTTCCATGACGGTGCTCGGCGACCTCGCCCAGGCAACCGGCCCGCACACCTACACCGACTGGGACCGCCTCGGCACCCTGCTCTCCGACCACGGCGACTGCCGGCTCGCCGAACTGAACACGAGCTATCGCGTTCCCGCCGAGATCATGGCGTTCGCCGCACCGCTGGCACAGGCGATCGCAACCACGTTGCCCTACCCACGGGCGGTGCGCAGTGCGGGGAACGACGCGGTTCGTGTCATCGCCACCGAACCGGACGCGCTGTGGGACGAGACCACCGCCCAGATTGGCCGCCTGGCCGGCACCACCGACGGTACGACCCTGCGGTCGGTTGCCGTCATCGTTGCCGACAGCAGCGCCTCGGCGGCGCAGGAGATCGAGCGCCGACTGGCCGAAGCCACCGGGATCACCGCCGAGGAGAGACAGGCCGTCACGGTGCTCCCGGCCTCGCAGGCCAAGGGCATGGAGTTCGACCACGTCCTCGTCGTCGAACCGTCCGCCATCGCCGAGCCGGAACCCACGGGCCCCCGCCTGCTCTACATATCCCTGACCCGCAGTACCCAGAGCCTGACGGTCATGCACTCCACTCCGCTGCCTGCCGTTCTGACCGGGTCCGACGCCGGCCTTCCGGCGACAGGCACCGAGCAGCGACATGCTGCCGAGTGGGACGAGGTCCCGCAGATCGGTGCCGAGCTGCGGGTTCGGGTCGTCTCTGTCAGCGGTGGGATGTACCGGGCCGAGCCGGTATCGGCCACCGTCGAGCGCCCGCTGTATGTGGCAGTGCGCAGTGGTGCCGTGCCTCCCGCCGTAGGTACCGAACTGGACACCTGGGTTCTGCGCCAATCCTCGAACGCGACGTTCGTCACGGCGGACGACTTCGGCCGCCTGCCCATTTCCTCCAGCATGCTCAAGCGGTATGTGGGCGCTCTCGGCGTCGTCGAGGAACTCGCCGGCGGAAGCGTCCCGACCGACGCCCGCAGCCGGATTTCCGAACTCAAGGGCATGGCCACCCGCTGCCTCAAGCTCGACCAGCACGACTGGCTGGACGTCTGGCGTGTCCTCGGGTGTCCGGACAAGCCGGCCCTGACCAGGCTGCAGAACCTCGCCGTGAGCACGGGCCATGCCCTGAAAGGCGGCACCTTCGACCCGGACCTGTTCCGCGTGGAGCTCGCGCGCAGCGGCTGGTCCGACGCGCTGGCCAGTGGGCGAAGGACGCTGCTGGCACGCCAGGCAGGCCCGGCGCACGGCGCGGCGGACGCCGGCCCGCAGCCCGTCATCGGCGGGACTCACACATCGCAAGGAAACGAGGTCGACTCCGTGACCACCGCCCCTCAGACCACCGAGCAGGACGACGACGGCCTGCTCCGTCACCTGGAAGAAGCCGCCGCCGCTGACCGCACGTGCAAGACTCACGAGGCTGTTCGTTTCGAACTGATGGCAGCTCTCCTGAGGGCCGACCGGCAGCCCGAGAGCTCGGCGCTGGTGGACGTCACCTGTCGCACCGGTGACGAGCTCTGGATCTACGAGGTGCTCGGCGCCGAACAGTCCTCCCACGCCGACCTCCGTGCCGGAGCGGCCCGGCTGCTGGAAATCGCGCACGTTCTGTCTGAAAAGGCCGACCGCCACTGCCTCGTGCTGTCCGGACCGCCGGCGGAGGCGTGGTCCGCGCAGTCCCTCCGCGACGTCTTCGCGGTGGAACTCGTCTGGCGGACCCCCGCGGGCTGGGGCGGCGCTGAAGAAGCGAGGGCTGTCCTGCGCGGGGTGTGACTGGCTCCCCTGGGGCGGTCAGCGGGTCCTTGTCACGAGATTGACCTGAAATTGAGCCGGAACTTACGCTAATGACTTGTAGTTGCAAGCAATGTGCAGAAATCTGGAGGCTGAAGACACCCACGCGTCCGAAAGCCGGACGCTTCGAAAGCGAGGCCCGCCTCCTCATGACCGTCCCGCATGATCCCGTGCTCACCCGCCCCGACACCGGACGCGCCATATCGTGGCACCGGGTCCGCGCCTCGATGAGCCGGAAGGAGTGGGCACGGCTCGGGGGGATGGCGGCGTTCATCGTGGCGTTGCACGTGATCGGGTGGTTCACGCTCGTGGCGATCGTGGCGCCGGAGCACTACAGCCTCGGCACGAAGACCTTCGGTGTCGGCATCGGCATCACCGCGTACACCCTCGGGATGCGGCACGCCTTCGACGCCGACCACATCGCGGCCATCGACAACACCACCCGCAAGCTCATGAACGAGGGGCGCCGGCCCCTGTCGGTCGGGTTCTGGTTCTCGCTCGGCCACTCCAGCATCGTCTTCGCGCTGTCCTTCCTGCTCTCGCTCGGCGTGAAGGCGCTGGCCGGGCCGGTCGAGAACGACGACTCCACGCTGCACAGCGTCACGGGGTGGATCGGCACCACCGTCTCCGGTGTCTTCCTGTACGTCATCGCGATCATCAACCTGCTGATCCTCGCCGGGATCTGGAAGGTCTTCCGGCAGATGCGCGGCGGCCACTTCGACGAGGCCGCGCTCGAGGAGCAGCTCAACAACCGCGGCCTGATGAACCGCCTCCTCGGCCGCCTCATGAAGTCGATCACCAAGCCCTGGCAGATGTACCCGCTGGGTCTGCTCTTCGGCCTCGGCTTCGACACCGCCACCGAGATCGCCCTGCTCGTCCTCGCCGGTTCGGGCGCGGCCTCGGGGCTGCCCTGGTACGCGATCCTGTGCCTGCCGGTGCTGTTCGCGGCGGGCATGTGCCTGCTCGACACCATCGACGGCTCGTTCATGAACTTCGCCTACGGCTGGGCCTTCTCCAAGCCGGTCCGCAAGGTCTACTACAACCTCACGATCACCGGCCTGTCCGTCGCCGTCGCCCTCATCATCGGCACCGTCGAACTCCTCGGCCTGATCGCCGACAAGGCCCACCTCCACGGCGTCTTCTGGGACTGGGTCTCCGGCCTGGACCTCAACGTCATCGGCTACGTCATCGTCGGCCTGTTCTTCCTCACCTGGATTCTCGCCCTGGTGATCTGGAAGGTCGCCCGCATCGAGGAGAAGTGGACGGCGGGCCTGGCTCAGCCGGCCGCGGCGGACTCCGAGTAGCCCGGCCGCAGGGCCGTACCGCCCGTGCGCCACGCGCTCAGCAGCACCCTTGCCAGCCGGTCCTCCAGGTACGTCGTCGCGCGGACGCCGAACACCACGTCGCCGGCGAGCTGCGGCTCGTGCTCCAGCAGACCCGCGACCACGTCGTGCCGCACGACCTGTTCGTGGACGGCGTCCGCCTCGACGTGCTCGGTGTAGAACCGCACGGCCGCCGGGCCCGCGCCGATCCGCTCCAGCGCCCGGGCCAGGCGGCGCGAGGCGGGGGAGGAGGTCACCTCCACCGTGGCGAAGTGGCCGACGAGCGCCCCGCGCAGCGCGCGGTGCAGCCCGAACAGCGACATCAGGTTCACCGTGGCGAGAGCCTCGGCGGGCGCCGCGTCGAGGTACGTGCCGTACGCGGTGTCCAGGCCGAGGTCCGCCATCAGGTCGGCGAAGAGCTGCGCGTGGATCTCGTCCGCGCGGCCCGCGCCGAACTCGTCGTACTCCACCGCGACCATGGCCGCCTTCGCCCGCCCGCGCAGCCGGGGGATGACCCAGGCGTGCGGGTCTGCCTCCTTGAGGTGGTAGAGCGAGCGCAGCGCCGCGTACTCGCGGGCGTGCCCGAGCGTGCCGTGGTCGCGCAGGAAGTGCGAGACACCGCCCTCGTCGGCCGGCTCCACCAGGAGTTCGTCCAGCGCGGACTCGGGGGTGTCGTCGGCGTCCACGGGCACGTCCGCGCGCAGCGCGCCGAGGAAACGGTCCTCCAGGCGGGCGCGCAGGGCCAGCAGCCCCGCGTCCCACTCCAGTCGCTCGGGCACGTCGGCGAAGCCCTGGTAATGGAGTTCGTACAGCGTGTAGAGGGCGAGCTGGAGGTCGTCGCCGTAGGCGTCGTCGGCAAGCGCGGTGACGTCGGGTTCCGCGCCCTCGCGCAGGGCTGTCAGCACGGCGGCCGAGAGCGGGCCGCGTGCCGTGGGGAGCGGGGGCGGGCGCAGGCGGGTGGTGGTCATGCGGTGCCCTCGTGGCCTTCCTGGTCCTCTCGGCGGCGTTTGTCATGGCGGCGGTGGCTGGTGTCGCACCACGGGTACACGCGGCTGCGGCGGCAGGTGCACACCGCCACCAGGAAGCGGTCGGACAGCGACACCCGGCCGCTCTCGTCCACCACCTCGACCGGCCCCTCGATCAGCAGCGGACCGTCGCGCTGGACGCGGACCCGGACGCGACGCGGGCTCTCAGGCGTTTTCGGCACGGATCACCACCAGCTCCTCGGTCGTCCCCTCCGCCGTCAGACCGCGCTCGCGCAGCCAGCCGAGCCGGGAGCGCAGGACCCGGCCGTAGGGCAGCCGGGCGCGGTCCACCACCTCGCCGTACAGCCCCGCCGCCGCGAGGCGGGTCAGGGTGTCGTCCACGCCGCACAGGTGCGAGTGCACGAGCAGCAGCGTGCCCGTGGGGCGCAGGACCGCCGGTGCGGCGTCGCAGATGCGGTCGATCACCATACGGCCGTCCGTCCCGGCGTCCCAGGCGCGGGCGGGACCGCGCGGGGGAGCGACGGCGGGGGCGGGGACGTACGGCGGGTTCGTCACCACCAGGTCGAACCGTCGGCCCGGGACCGCCGAGGCCAGGTCGCCGTGGCGGACCCGGACCGTCTGGCCGTTCAGCCGCGCGTTGCACCAGGTGGTCAGCACCGCCCGCCAGGAGATGTCCACCGCGGTCACCCGGCCGCCCAGCCGGGCCGCCTCCACGGCGAGGAGCCCGCTGCCCGTGCCGAGGTCCAGGATCTCCGTGCGGCCGGGGGCGATGTCCTCGCGGCGCATGGCCCGGCGCAGGAGACCGGTGTCGAACTGGGGGGAGTAGACGCCCCGGGGAACCCAGCAGCGAAGCCGCGCGGGGGCGGTCAGGGTCTGGGCGGTGGTCATGGGGTCACCTCGCGCACAGGGTCCTCCGGGGGCTGCGGCCACAGGGGCCGGGTGCACCGGTCCAGGGCCGGCCGGCCGGGCAAGTCCGGCAATTCACTTCCTGCGGGTACCCCTGACCTCGGACATCACTCCGGTGGTCACTTCGCGCCCGCCCGCAGCGAGTCCAGCAGCGCGGCCGGATCGGTGTACACGGCGTCCGCGCCCGCCCCCTCCAGGTCCTCGCGCGGGATGCCGCCGCAGAGCACGGCCAGGCACCGCACCCCCGCCTGGGCGCCCGCCCGCATGTCCCACACGGTGTCCCCGACGAACACGGCGTTCTCCGCGGTGACCCCGGCCAGCTCCAGTGCCTGCTCGACCGGTTCGGGGGACGGCTTGCCCTCGGACACGTCGTCGGCGCTCGCGGTCGCCGTGATCGACTCGTCGGTGTCGAGCGCGCGGCGCAGCGCGGACAGCTCCTGGCCGCCCGCCGAGGTGGCGAGGACCACCCGCCAGCCGTTCCCGGCCAGGTGCCGCAGCAGGTCGCCCGCTCCCGGCAGGGGCACGAGCCGCCCGAAGTACTGGCCGTAGAGCGCCTTGTGGGCCGCGCTGAGCGCCTCCGCCTCCTCGCGGGCCCGCTCCTCGCCGAGCAGCCGGGCGACGAGGTCGGCGGACCGCAGCCCCACCGAGCGGTGGATCTCGTGCGTCGGCACCTCGTGCCCGGCCTGGCGGAACGCCTCCCACCAGGTCACCACGTGCAGGGCGTTGGTGTCGACAAGGGTTCCGTCCACGTCGAACACGGCGGCGCGGGGCTCGCCGTCGTCCGGCCGGTCGTCGGGGGTGAGCATGGGCGGCACCTCGCGGGATTCGTAGGGAGAACGCGTGGACGGGGTGCCGAGTACCCCGGGCGCGCCGGATCGTGCGTCGCCCCGCCGCATCCGCGCGGTGTCACCCGACCGCCCCACCCCGTCGTGTCACGCCCGACGAACGGGGGTACTGGGGCCGGGTCGAAGGCCCGGTCCGGCCGCCCGGCCGGTGACGACAACGGAGGATGCCATGGCCCTGCGTCTGCTGCCGCGTACGACGCGCCTCGCGTTCCGCGTGGCCCGGCACGTGCCCCGCTCCGCCTGGCCACCTCCGGCACGGTTCGCGTACCGGGCGGCCCGGATCGCACCCCACGTGATCCCGCATGTGCCCGGGGTGGCCCCGCACCTGCCGGGCGCGGCCCGACGGCACGCCGACGACCTCCGCCTCGCCGGGCCGTACCCCACCGACGCCACCGGCCCCACCCCCGAGCCCGAGGATGCCGACCGCCGCTCCCCGCTGCTCGGCATCCTGCCGCTGTGGGCGGTGCCCGCCGTGGCGGACTGGTGGCTGCGCCGCCGTGCCCGCGTCGAGCGCATCACCGGCACCCGGGAGTCCGCGGCGCACGCGCTGATGGTGGCCGAGGCCGGGGTGCCGCTGGTCCTCGGACTGGTCGCGCGGATCAACCCCCTGGTCCTCACGGTGATGGGCGGAGCGGCCGTCGCTCAAGGTGCCACGGCCGTCTACGACGCCTCCCTGGCCACCGGCGTCCGCGAGACCCGCCCGGTCGAGCGGTGCCTCCACAACGTCCTGAACGTGCTGCCCCTCACCACTCTCGCCCTCACCGCGGCCCTCCACCCCGACCAGGTCCGCGCCACCCTCCACGGCTGTGCGGGCCCGCACGACTGGCGCCTCCTGTCCAAGGAACCCCCGCTACCGGCCCCCTGCCTGGTGGCCGTCGGCCTGGTCGTCACTGCGGGCGTCGTCCTGCCGTACGCCGAGGAACTGCGGCGCTGCAGGCGGGCGGCGCGTACCCGGGAGGAGCGAACCGCCGAGGGGTAGTCGGGCATCAGCCGAGCGTCTGGAGCACCGCGAAGACCGCCCCCTCCGGGTCCGCCACCGTCGCCGCCCGGCCCCGCGTGCCCGGGCGGGACGGTTCCAGTACGCGGCCGCCGAGGGCCGTCACCCGGGCGAGTGCCGCTTCCGCGTCCGTGACGCGGAAGTGGGTGAGCCAGTGGGCGCCCCGGTCCCGGGGGACCGCGCGGCCCGCGCCGCGCAGGCCGGCGACCGGCCGGCCGTGGGTGCGCAGGGTCACGTGGTCGGGGGCGGGCGGGGCGGGGTCCTGGTCGTAGCCGCAGACCATCTCGTAGAACTTGACGACGCGTACGATCTCATAGGTGATCAACTCGGTCCACACCGGCAGACCGTGGCGGTCGTCGCCCGGTGCCGTGGAGGGGCCCTTGTCCTCGCGGAGGCCGAAGACCGCGCCCGCCGGGTCCGCCGCCACCGCCGTGCGGCCCTCTCCGGCGCTGTCGAGGGGGCCGACGGCCACCGTGCCGCCGCACAGCCGGACCTGACCGGCCGCCACGTCCACGTCGGTCGAAGTGAAGAACGGCGTCCAGGTAGCCGGAAGCTGACGGTCCGGCGGTGATTGGCCGATACCCGCCACCTCCTGCCCGTCCAGCAGCGCCCGTGTCCGGCGCCCGGGGCCGGGCCCGAACTCCCAGCCGAACAACGCCCCGTAGAACTCCTCGGCGGCCGCCGGCCGGTGTGTCAGCAGGCTCACCCGCCAGGGCGCGCCGGTCGCGCGCGACGCCCGGGGAACCGCCGCCTGCCGTGCCTGGGTCATCCGCCACTCTCCCTCCGGCCCCGCACGGGGGCCGTGTCGCGTTCGCTCACCCGGAAGGGGCGCGCGTCACCCGAAGGGGGCGCACGCCAGGGCGGAACCGGTGCCGGGTCTCGCGTACGCGCGCGGTGTCCCGTACGGAGGCAATGCCGTCCTCCCGCGCACGCGCCCGGCGCACGATGCGTGCCCGGTCGCGTACGCCCCGTGATCGTGTCCGTCCGGCCGAGCAGAGTAGCCGTACCTGGACGCCGGGGCTACCCCTGGCGTATGCATGGACACCATGACAGTCATCATTTCCCCGTCCGAGCTGGCCCGGGAGCTGTCCGGGCAGGCGCCTCCCGTGCTGCTGGACATCCGCTGGCAGCTCTCCGCGGCCAAGGCGGCGGGGGCGCCCGCCTTCGACGGGCGGGCCGAGTACGCGGCCGGGCACCTCCCCGGCGCGGTCTTCGTCGACCTGGACCGCGAACTGGCCTCCACGCCCGGCGAGAACGGCCGCCATCCGCTTCCCGACCTGGAGGTGTTCGGCGCGGCCATGCGCCGTGCGGGCGTGTCCGCCGACCGGCCCGTCGTGGTCTACGACGGCGGCCAGGGGTGGGCGGCCGCGCGCGCCTGGTGGCTGCTGCGCTGGACGGGTCACCCGGACGTGAGGGTCCTCGACGGCGGGCTGACGGCCTGGGACGGTCCGCTGTCCACCGACCAACCCGCCCCCGCCGAGGGTGACTTCGAGCCGTATCCCGCCGCGACCGGCGTCCTGGACGCGGACGGCGCCGCCGAACTCGCGGGCGCCGGCGTCCTGCTGGACGCGCGGGCGGGGGAGCGGTACCGCGGCGAGGTCGAGCCCATCGACCGGGTCGGCGGCCACATCCCGGGTGCGCTGTCGGCGCCGACGACGGAGAACGTGGGCCCCGACGGCCGCTTCCTGCCCGCCGCCGACCTGCGGGACCGCTTCAAGGCGCTGGGCGTCTCGGACGAGGCCGGCGTGGGCGTCTACTGCGGCTCGGGCGTCTCGGGCGCGCACGAGGTGCTGGCCCTCGCGGTCGCGGGCATCCCGGCGGAGCTGTACGTCGGTTCGTGGTCGGAGTGGTCCGCCGATCCGACCCGCCCGGTCGCGGTGGGGCCCGACCCCCGGTAGCGCAGAACGAACATGCCAAGGCGGGGGCGCCGAACACGCCCCCGCCTCACGGCAATTCGCACAAACGGTCGTACGACCTGTTTGCTCTCGCCGCTACTCCTGCTTCTTGCGCCGCGTACCGAAGACGATCTCGTCCCAGCTCGGCACGGCGGCCCGGCGTCCGGGGCGTACCCCGTCGGCCTCGGCCTGGCGGTCGGTGGCGCCCACGAGCCGGTCGCGGTGGCTGCCGACCGAGCGGGGCATGAGCACGTCCGCGTAGGCGGAACCGGCCGACGCGGCGGGCGCCGGGGGCTCCTCCGCCTCGGGCTCCTCGGGAGGTTCCTCGTCGGTCTCGGACGGCCGCTCCGGCACCACCAGGTCGCCCCGGAAACTCGGCACGGCCTCCAACAGGCTGGTCAGCGAGTCCCGTTCACCGGCCGTGGACTCCTCGTCGGGCTCCGACGCCTGCGCGGGCAGGCTCGGCCGGTCACGGTCGCTCCGCTCCAGGGCGCGGTCCATCGTGCGGTCGCGCGGCAGCCGGGCGATGCGCGGCACGAACGGGAAGCTCGGCTCCGCCGAGGCGAGGTCGTCGGACTCCCCGATCAGCGAGCGCGCCTCGTCGTCCACGGCCTGGACCAGGCGGCGCGGCGGGTCGTAGGTCCAGCTCGCGGAGTGCGTCTCACCGGCGACCCGGTAGACGAGCAGCACCTCCCAGGTGCCGTCGTCGCGGCGCCAGGAGTCCCACTGCACGGTGTCCTTCTCGGCACCGCGCAGCAACAGCCGTTCCTGCACGGCCTCGCCGAGCGGCGGGCCGGAGTTCTCGCCGGGGCGGCGCACGGAGGTCTTGCGGGCGCGCTCGGCCATGAAGGCGCGCTCGGCGAGGACGGGACCCTCGAAGCGCCGGACCCGGTCGACGGGGATGCCGGCGAGCTGGGCGACCTCTTCCGCGGTGGCCCCTGCTCGTATCCGCGCCTGGATGTCTCGCGGGCGGAGGTGGCTCTCCACCTCGATCTCGATCTGGCCGAGGCGGGGGCGGTCGCCGCGCACGGCGGCGCGCAGCCGCTCGTCGATCGGAAGGGTGTACTCCGTCGCGTCGGCAGCCTTGAGCACCAGCCGTGTGCCGTCATTCGAGACGGCCACGACACGCAGTTCGGGCATGGGGACCTCCCGGGTGGTGCCTGCCGACGTCACGTGCGTCGCTGCTTCCGCTAGTCGAGTGTGGCCTGCCCGGGTGCAGCCTGCCACAACCTTGCCGAGTTGCCCGGCGTGTCGGGCTCGGGCCCGAGTTCGCCGTTATGGCACGGTTACCTGTTCGCAACGCTAAGTGACGAACTCCATCACCCTGTGCAACTAGCCCCCTCCCGGCGGTCCTGCGAGGCCCCGGACACCCTGGTGGGAGACCGGACCCAGGGCTCGCAACAGTACTCCATTCGGACCACGCGCGTGGATTGGCGCGCCGCCGGAATTCCGGCGAGGGGCGCGTCTCGGCCGTGCGCGAGTCGGTTCGATCGGTCACCAACGTGGCGAACTTCACGCAATCGACAGAAACGGAACTAAAGGTTTCGCTCACACGTCCCTTTCTCGTGCACAGAGCCGGTCAAGGCCGGTCAGGGATGGAAAGGCAGGCAGGTTCCGGGTATGGGTGAGACGCCCGAGACGGGTCGCAAGCGGTTCGACCTGAGCGTGCCCCAGGTGGCGGGCAGCGCGCTGGCCGCCGTCGTGGCGGCCAAACTGGCCTCCTACTTCGGGGTGTACGGGACGATCCTCGGTGCCGGGGTCGTCAGTGTCGTGGCCACCTGCGGCGGTTCCCTCTTCCAGCAGGTCTTCCGGCGCACCGGCGAGCAGTTGCGCGAGGCCAAGGCGACCGGGCGCCCCAGGCTCCAGGCGGCGGGTCAACCGGTGGCTGTGCCCGGGGAGTTCGGCGCGGGCACCGTCTACCGCGCGCGGGTGAGGAGCTGGAAGCGACCGCTCGTCGCGGCCGCTCTCGTCTTCGGCGTGACCATGGCCGGTATCACCGTCTACGAACTGGTCTCCGGCAACAGCTTCAGCGGCGGCAGGGGCACCACGGTCAGCGACGCGGTCGGCGGCCGGAACTCCTCTCACCACCGGTCCCCGGCTCCCACGCCCTCCTGGACCCCGTCCACCGGGACGGAGACGACCTCCCCCGACGGGACCACCCCCTCGGGTGACGGCGCCACGAAGGGTTCGGCCACCCCCGAACCGAGCGGGAGCCCGGACCGGGAGGGGAAGCAGGACGGCGGTCCCAGCCCCGAGGCGACGACCCCGGCCCCCACGAGCGACGCGCCGACCGCGAGTCCTACTCCCCGAGAATCCGCCGGGAGTAGTCGTTCTGGAACAGCCGTTCCGGATCCAGGCGGTCCCGCAGCGCCCTGAACTCACCGAACCGCGGATACACCCGATCGAAGTACTCCGCGTCGCGGGTGTGCACCTTCCCCCAATGGGGTCGTCCCTCGTGCGCGGTGAAGATCCGCTCGGCCGCGCTGAAGTAGGCGTGGTACGGCGTGCCCCGGTACATGTGCACCGCGATGTACGCGCTGTCCCGGCCCGAGGCGGTGGAGAGCGTGATGTCGTCGGCCGGGGCGGTGCGCACCTCGACCGGGAAGCCGACCCGCAGCCCGGACCGCTCGACCGCCGCCTTCAGTTCCCGCAGCGTCTCGGCGAGCGCAGCGCGGGGCACCGCGTACTCCATCTCCACGAACCGCACCCGGCGCGGTGAGGTGAAGACCTTGTACGGGATGTCGGTGTACGACCGCGCGGACAGCGCCCTGCTGGAGATCCTGGCGATGGCCGGGACGCTCGCGGGCGCGGCGCGGCCGACCCACTGGGCCACCTGGAAGACGCCGTTGGAGAGGAACTCGTCCTCGAACCAGCCGGCCGGCTGCCCCACCGGACGCGCCGGGCCTGCGCTGCGGTTGTTGCGCTTGGTGTTGGTGCTGCCGGTGTGCGGGAACCAGTAGAACTCGAAGTGCTCGTTCTCGGCCCACAGTTGGTCGAACTCCGCCAGCACGCGGTCCAGCGGCATCGGCTCCTCGCGCGCGTGCAGCAGGAACATCGGCTCGACGGCGAAGGTGACGGCCGTGACGACCCCGAGGGCACCGAGCCCGATCCGGGCCGCCGCGAAGACCTCGGGGTTCTCCTCCCGCGAGCAGGTCAGCAACGAGCCGTCGGCGGTGACCAGTTCGAGCGCGGTGATCTGCGCGGCGATCGAGCCCGACTCGCGGCCCGTGCCGTGGGTGCCGGTGCCGACCGCCCCGGCCACGGTCTGCTCCATGATGTCGCCCATGTTGGCCAGCGACAGTCCCTCGCGCGCCAGGGCCGCGTTGAGCCGCTTGAGCGGGGTGCCCGCCTCGACCGTGACGGTCATCGCCGTACGGTCGATTCTCCGGATCCCGGTGAGCAGTTCGGGCCGTATCTGCACCCCGTCGGTCGCGGCTATGGACGTGAACGAGTGGCCGGTGCCCACCGCCTTGACCCGCAGCCCGTCGTCGGCGGCCTTGCGTATCTCGGCCGCCAGTTCCTCCACCGAGGCCGGAGTCACCTGCCGGGCCGGACGGGCGGTCACATTGCCGCCCCAGTTACGCCACGTGCCGTGCTTCCCGCTCGCCGTGCTGCTCAACGGTGCCTCCCCGACCCGCGGCCGGCCTGCTCAGCCGGCGGTACCCGAGGAACCCGACCGCGACCGCGACGGCTCCGGCGACAGCCGGAACCCCGTACCCGGCGCGTGCCCCGGCGGCGTCGATCACCCAGCCGGCCGCGGACGAGCCGAGCGCGACACCGACGGCCAGGCCGGTACCCACCCAGGTCATGCCCTCGGTGAGGTTCGCGCGAGGTACGTGCTCTTCGATGAGGGACATCGTCGTGATCATCGTCGGTGCGACGGACAGCCCCGCAACGAACAGCGCCACGGCCAGGAGCGGCAGGTTCCCGACCAGTAGGAGGGGGATCATACTCACGGCCATGGTCGCCAGGCCCAGCACCCACCGGCGCTCTGGCCGCCCGGCGAACCGCAGCAGGCCGAAGACGAGCCCGGCCGAGCAGGAACCGGCCGCGTACACGGCGAGCACCACGCTGGCCGCGCCCTTGTGACCACGCTCCTCGGCGAAGGCCACGGTGGCCACGTCCACCGCGCCGAAGATCGTGCCCGTCGCCGTGAACGCCGCCACCAGCACCTGGAGCCCCTTGGAGCGCAGCACGCTGCCGCCGACGTGGTTCTCGTCGCGCGGGTGCGGCACCGGCTCGGTGGCCCGCTGGGCGGTCAGCCAGAAGACGCCGACGGCCAGGAAGCAGGCCGCCAGCAGCGGGCCCGCCTCCGGGAACCAGGTGGTGGACAGGCCCACGGAGACGATCGGGCCGACGATGAAGCACACCTCGTCGACGACCGACTCGAACGAGTACGCCGTGTGCAGTGTCGGGGTGCCGCCGTACAGCGCCGCCCAGCGGGCCCGGACCATCGCGCCGAGGCTCGGCACCGAGCCGATCGCGGCGGAGAACACGAACAGCGCCCAGTCCGGCCAGCTCAGGTGCGCGGCCAGCAGCAGCCCGGTGGCGGCGCCCAGCGCGACCAGGGTGGCCGGGCGCAGCACCCTGCGCTGGCCGTACCGGTCCACCAGCCGGGATATCTGCGGCCCGATCACGGCGGCGGACAGCGCGATGGTCGCCGTGAGCGCGCCCGCGAGGCCGTAGCGCCCGGTGAGCTGCGAGATCATCGTGATCACGCCGATGCCCATCATGGACAGCGGCATCCGGCCGACGAAACCGGCGGCGGAGAAGCCCTTGGTTCCGGGTTCGGCGAACAGGGCGCGGTAGGGGCTGGGCACGGCGGTCTCCGTTGTCCGGTGCGGCTGGTCCTGCGGGGCGGTCCCGCGGGGGTGCGGACGGTCGCGCCGCGCAGCGGTAAGGCGTGAAAGGAGCCCATACAGCTTACGAGTTAGGCAACCCTAACGCACCAGGTCAGCGCGGGACACGGGAGCGGCGGGGCCGGGCCGTTTCCCGGCTGTCGGTGCCGGGTGGCAGGATCGGAGACATGCCAGACGCGCTCGATGCCCCCCCGCCGGACGCCGGTCCCTACGACGCCCTCCTCCTGCTCTCCTTCGGTGGCCCCGAGGGCCCCGACGACGTGGTCCCGTTCCTGGAGAACGTCACGCGAGGGCGTGGCATCCCGAAGGAACGCCTCAAGGAGGTCGGACAGCACTACTTCCTGTTCGGCGGAGTCAGCCCGATCAACGAGCAGAACCGCGCCCTCCTCGACGCCCTGCGCAAGGACTTCGCCGAGCACGGCCTGGACCTGCCGGTCTACTGGGGCAACCGCAACTGGCAGCCGTACCTGACCGACACCCTGCGAGAGATGACCGCCGACGGCCGCCGCCGCGTCCTGGTGCTGGCCACCAGCGCCTACGCGTCGTACTCCGGCTGCCGCCAGTACCGCGAGAACCTCGCCGACGCCCTCGCCACGCTGGAGGCCGAGGGCCTGGAGCTGCCGAGGGTCGACAAGCTGCGGCACTACTTCAACCACCCCGGCTTCGTCGAGCCCATGACCGAGGGCGTGCTGCGCGCGCTCGCGGACCTGCCCGAGGAGGTCCGCGACGGCGCCCACATCGCCTTCACCACGCACTCCATCCCGCTCACGGCCGCCGACACCTCGGGCCCCGTCGAGGACCACGGGGACGGCGGCGCCTACGTCCGCCAGCACCTGGAGGTCGCCGGGCTGATCGCGGACGCGGTCCGCGAGCGCACTGGTGTCGACCACCCCTGGCAGCTCGTCTACCAGTCCCGCTCCGGCGCCCCGCACATCCCGTGGCTGGAGCCGGACATCTGCGACCACCTCGAGGAGCGGCACGCGGCCGGCGTCCCGGCCGTCGTCATGGCGCCCATCGGCTTCGTCTCCGACCACATGGAGGTCCTCTACGACCTCGACACCGAGGCCACCGCCAAGGCCGCGGAGCTGGGTCTGCCGGTGCGCCGCTCGGCCACGGTCGGCGCCGACCCGCGCTTCGCCGCCGCCGTGCGCGAGCTGATCGAGGAGCGCGCCGCGACCGAGCGCGGCGAGCCGGTCACCCCGTGCGCGCTGGGCTCCCTCGGCGCGAGCCACGACCTCTGCCCCGTCGGCTGCTGCCCGGCCCGCGCCCCGCGCCCGGCCGCCGCCGGTGCCGACAGCCCCTACCCGTGAGGAGCCACGTGACGACCCCCCACTCCGACTCGCCCGACGACCTGCTGGACCTGGCCCTGGAGGCCGCCCGCCGCGCCGGTGAGCTGCTGCGCGACGGCCGCCCGGCCGACCTCGCCGTGGCCAGGACCAAGTCCAGCCCCATCGACGTCGTCACCGAGATGGACATCGCGGCGGAGAAGCTGATCACCGACCTGATCTCCGAGCGCCGCCCCGACGACGGCTTCCTCGGCGAGGAGGGCGCCGCCGTGGAGGGCACCAGCGGCGTCCGCTGGGTGATCGACCCGCTCGACGGCACGGTGAACTACCTGTACGGGCTGCCGACCTGGGCGGTGTCCATCGCCGCCGAGCGGGACGGCGAGACCGTCGTCGGCGTCGTCGCGGCCCCGCTGCGCGGCGAGACGTACCACGCGGTGCGCGGCGGCGGCGCCTTCGCCACCGGCGCCTGGGAGGGCGAGCGGGCCCTCGCCTGCCGTCCGGCAGCCCCGCTGGACCAGGCGCTCGTCGCGACCGGCTTCAACTACGTCACCGAGGTCCGCGCCCACCAGGCCCAGGTGGCCGCCCGGGTGCTCCCGCTGGTCCGGGACATCCGGCGCGGCGGCTCGGCGGCGATCGAGCTGTGCGACGTGGCCGCGGGCCGGCTGGACGGCTACTGGGAGCGCGGGCTGAACCCCTGGGACTACGCGGCCGGTGCCCTCATCGCCCGTGAGGCGGGCGCCGTGACCGGTGGACGCCCCGGAGAGCCCGAGTCACCCGCCCTGACGTTCGCGGCCACCCCGGCCGTCTTCGAGGCGCTCCAGCCCCTCCTCGAGGACTTCGGCGCCTGGCACGACTGAGCGGTACCGCCATGCGAGTGGGCCCCGGCGGATCTCTCCGCCGGGGCCCACTCGACTGCCGGGACCGGTCAGGGCTGTGACACGGCGACTTCCACACCGTGCTCGGCCGCGAGACGGCGCAGGTCGTCCAGCTCTCCCTGCTCCACCTCGGCGAGGAAGTCGTCGCCCTCGTCACGAGCCCGCGACAGGTCGGACTCGGTCGTCTTTATGCGCTGCAGAAGTCCTGCGGTGAAAGCGTCCATGCTGCGCCCCCTCGTCCTGGGTCGTGGGTCGGTGGCACGGGGGTGTGCCGGTCGGGAAGGGGCGATCACGTGGCCCGCGGATGCCCGGCACAGCCCTGCCGGGGCGGCTGCGGTGCCGGACACCCGCGCCCGCTCCGCCGGGGCTGATCGCGGAGTGACCGCATGGTGCCTCGGCACATGCGGAGCGTGATCGCGGGGTGTAAAGCCGTCCTCCCCGCGCCGTTCGTCCGGGAAACCTCCGGCGCCGCAGAAAATCCCGCCTGCCCGCCCCCCGGCCGCCGTACCTGCGGCGACCGTCCTCGGCTTACCTCCGACTTATGGCCGAAAAGGGCAGGATGGAGGGCACAATCCCACGGACACCTCCGCCCGCCCGCGCCCCGGCGCGCCGTGGGCGGACACGAGGAAGGACAAGCGACGTGCGCGTACTCGTCGTCGAGGACGAGCAACTGCTCGCCGATGCGGTGGCCACCGGACTGCGCCGGGAGGCCATGGCCGTCGACGTCGTGTATGACGGTGCGGCCGCCCTGGAGCGCATCGGCGTCAACGACTACGACGTGGTCGTCCTCGACCGCGACCTCCCCCTCGTGCACGGCGACGACGTCTGCCGCCGGATCGTGGAGCTGGGCATCGCCACCCGCGTGCTCATGCTCACCGCCTCCGGCGACGTCAGCGACCGCGTCGAGGGCCTGGAGATCGGCGCCGACGACTACCTGCCCAAGCCCTTCGCCTTCAGCGAGCTGATCGCCCGCGTCCGCGCGCTCGGCCGCCGTACCAGCGTGCCCCTGCCGCCGGTCCTGGAGCGCGCCGGGATCAAGCTCGACCCCAACCGCCGCGAGGTCTTCCGCGACGGCCGCGAGGTCCAGCTCGCGCCCAAGGAGTTCGCCGTCCTTGAGGTGCTGATGCGCAGCGAGGGCGCGGTCGTCTCCGCCGAACAGCTCCTGGAGAAGGCCTGGGACGAGAACACCGACCCGTTCACCAACGTGGTCCGGGTGACCGTGATGACGCTGCGCCGCAAACTCGGCGAGCCTCCAGTGATCGTCACCGTGCCCGGCTCCGGCTACCGGATCTGATCCCCCATGGCCGCCACCCCCGCGCCGCCCCAGGCGCCTCCGAAGCCCACCTGGGACCCCCGCCGCCCCCAGCCGCCCTTCCCGTGGCTGCGCCCGACCATCCGCATAAGGCTGACGCTGCTGTACGGCGGCATGTTCCTGATCGCCGGCATCCTGCTGCTGTCGATCATCTACCTCCTGGCCGCGCAGGCGATCAGCTCCGGCAACCAGCCGCTGTTCAAGATCGTCAGCTTCCAGGCGCTGAAGGTCTCCAGCGACAACTGCCAGGCGATCAACACCAGCAGTCTCTCGCTCCAGGACTTCAACGACGCGATCAGCCAGTGCGTCGACCACCAGCGCCAGGTCGCCCTGGACGAGCTGCTCAGCCGTTCGCTGCTCGCCCTGCTCGGCCTCGCCGTGATCGCGTTCGCCTTCGGCTACGCCATGGCCGGCCGCGTCCTCTCCCCGCTCGGCCGGATCACCCGCACCGCGCGTCAGGTCGCCGGCTCGGACCTCTCCCGCCGGATCGAGCTGGACGGTCCCGACGACGAGCTGAAGGAGCTGGCGGACACCTTCGACGACATGCTGGAGCGCCTGCAACGGGCCTTCACCGCCCAGCAGCGCTTCGTCGGCAACGCCTCCCACGAACTGCGCACCCCGCTGGCGATCAACCGCACGCTCCTGGAGGTCCACCTCTCGGACCCGAACGCGCCCGTGGAGCTGCAGCAGCTCGGCAAGACCCTGCTCGCCACCAACGAACGCAGCGAGCAGCTCGTGGAGGGTCTGCTCCTGCTCGCCCGCAGCGACAACCAGATCGTCGAGCGCGGGCCCGTGGACCTCGCCGAGGTCGCCGGGCAGGCCATCGACCAGGTGCGCAGCGAGGCGGACGCCAAGGACGTCGAGCTCCGCGGCGAGCGCAAGCGCGCGGTGGTGCTCGGCAACGGCGTGCTCCTGGAGCGCATCGCGCTGAACCTCGTGCAGAACGCCGTGCGCTACAACGTTCCCGACGAGGGGGCGCAGCGCGAAGCGCTTCCCCGAAAGGGTGATGGCGGGCGACGGGAGCGCGGGTGGGTCGAGGTCACCACCGACACCGAGCACAACCAGGCCGTGCTGACCGTCTCCAACACCGGTCCGGTGGTCCCGGCGTACGAGATCGACAACCTCTTCGAGCCGTTCAGGCGGCTGCGCACCGAGCGCACGGGCAGCGACAAGGGCGTCGGACTCGGCCTGTCCATCGTCCGCTCCGTGGCACGGGCGCACGGCGGCCACATCGTGGCCCGGCCGCGCGAGGGCGGGGGGCTGGTGATGCGCGTCACCCTGCCGCTGTGAGCGGGCCTCCGGCACGCCCGGAGATTGTTCGCTTCGCGCGGAATTTTCCACCACCGTGCCGGGGTTGTCCCTGTGTGATCAATCACATGTGTGGATTTCCGGCCATGTACTGAACGTGATCAAGAAGTGGGCCACAAAGCCGGGAAAGTCCGGGTTTTCAGCCCTCCTGATCACGGGAAGTACACGATGAGGCGCCTTTGAGGTGCGGCATTCGAACCGTGTACGGTCCTCACCGCCATCCAAGCCGATCACTCTTGAGGGATCGGGTTGGGTGTCGATTGAGTAACAGACCTTGATGTGAGGCAAAATCTCCGCCTCAGGTCGGGCACAAGTCCGGCCTCTCACGCGTTACGTGCGCTGAAGACACCGCAGACACCCAGAGGGGGAGAGCGACCATGGCAACCGATTACGACACTCCACGCAAGACCGACGACGACGTCGACTCGGACAGTCTCGAAGAGCTGAAGGCCCGGCGGAACGACAAGTCCACCTCCGCGGTGGACGTCGACGAGTTCGAGGCCGCAGAGGGCCTCGAACTGCCCGGCGCCGACCTCTCCAACGAGGAGCTGGCCGTCCGTGTGCTGCCCAAGCAGCAGGACGAGTTCACCTGCATGAGCTGCTTCCTCGTCCACCACCGCAGCCAGTTGGCCCGCGAGAAGAACGGCCAGCCGATCTGCCGCGACTGCGACTGAGGACGGGTCGGCCGTGACTGGCTCGACCCCTCCGCGGAAGCGCCGTTTCCGGTTCCCGGGAGCGGACAAAGGGCCGTTCGGCGGCTCGCACGGCACGCGTGACCACGAGCGGGGCTCACCGGAAGCGGGAGCCTCGCTCGAACCACCGGCGGAGCGCCACGCTCCGCGGGCCGGGACGGGGGAGTCCGCCGGTCCCCACGCACCGGTCCGTCATCCGCGGGCCGCGGCGATCCGTGGCAGGGCACGTCATCTGGCGCGCGAAGGCGCACGCCGGGGCGGCGGCCACGCCCGCGCGGGCATCGCCTACGTCGCGGACCGCGTCATCGACATCGCCCCCCGCGTCCCCGTACGGGACCTCGCGACGCTGCGCGCGCAGTTCCCGGGCCTCGGGCCCGAGCAGCTCGCGGACAAGCTCGTGGCGGGCGCCGCGAACGCCACCTCCACCGTCGGCGCCGGAGTGGGAGCGGCGGCCATGCTGCCCGTACCGCCCGCCCTGCCGACCGAACTCGCCGCGGAGATCACCGCGGTCGCCGCGATCGAGCTGAAGCTCATCGCCGAACTCCACGAGGTCTACGGACGGCGCGCCCCCGGCGGCCTCGGCGCCCGCAGCACCGCGTACCTGGCCTCCTGGTCCGGAGAGCGCGGCATCGACGTGATGAAGCCGTCGACCATCGACGCGGCCCTGGGCGGCCGCATGAAACGCGAACTGCGCCAGCAGATCATGAAGCGCATGGTCCGCAACCTGCCCAACCTGACGCCCTTCATGGTGGGCGCCGCCGTGGGCGCGGTCATGAACCGCCGCGACACCAGAAAGCTCGCCGACCGCGTCCGGGCCGACCTGCGCACCGTGCGGGTCCCCTGGGACGAACTGGCCGCGCAGCCCCCGCTCGACCAGCCCGAACACCCCGTGCGGATCAAGGAGATGCCCGAGGACCCCGAGGACCCGGGGAACCCGAAGGGCTGACCTCAGGCCGCGGCCTCGGTGCCCTTCGCCGCCTCGATGGCCGCCGCCAGCCGCTCCGGCTCCCGCGTCGAGAGGTACAGGTACGGCGTCGGGTCCTGCGGGTCGGTCACCTCGACCCGCAGCGCGGTCGGGATGTACGCCCGCAGCAGCAGGAACGCGCGGGTGTCCGCCTTGTAGGTCCGCCAGGCGCGCGCCTCCTCCGCGTCCAGCACCTCGCTGGCACCGAGCGCCGACAGCGGGATCTTCGCCTCGCCCGCGATCAGCGAGTCGCCCACGATCCGGATGCGCTGGGAGCCGTACGCGCTCGCCATCACGGCCGCCACGGCGGTACCCCCGACCAGCCCGCCGAGCAGCGGCAGCGTGCCGAAGGGGAGCAGGATCAGGGCGAAGGAGACACCCACGAGGAAGCTGATCAGCCACCACGAACGGGGGGCGGTCAGACGTTCTTCGTAGGGGGTGGCGGCAAGCTGCATGGAGCCAAGCTTGGCACGCCGACGCCGGGCGCCGGGCGGCCGGGTAAGGTCTGCGCCTGTGAGTGGTAGTTCCCCAGCCCTTGAGCCGCCCGCCGACGCGGTGCGCCCCGTACGTCACCCCGACGCGCCCGCCCCCGGTGAACCGCTGGGCCCCCACTACGAACACTGTTTCGGATGCGGGCCCGGACAGCCGCACGGGCTGCACCTGGACGCCCGCGCGGGCGACGGTGTCTCGCTGACCGCCGAGTTCACCGTGCAGCCCGCCCACCAGGGCGCCCCCGGCCTCGCGCACGGCGGGGTGCTCGCCACCGCCCTGGACGAGACGCTGGGCTCGCTGAACTGGCTGCTGCGGACCATCGCCGTCACCGGCAGACTGGAGACGGACTTCGTACGGCCCGTCCCCGTGGGCACCACGCTCCATCTGGAGGCCGAGGTCACCGCCGTCGCCGGACGGAAGATCTACTCCACCGCCACCGGCCGCATCGGCGGCCCCGAGGGCCCTGTCGCGGTCCGCGCCGACGCCCTCTTCATCGAGGTCAAGGTCGACCACTTCACCGACCACGGCCGCGAGGAGGAGATCCGGGCCGCCATGAGCGACCCGGACCAGATCCGCCGTACCCGCGCCTTCGAGGTGAACCCGTGAACGCCGACCGGACCGCCCCGCTGGACGTCCGCATCCGCCGGATCGACCCCGACGTCCCCCTCCCGGCGTACGAGCACCCGGGAGACGCCGGGGCCGATCTGCGCACCACCGAGCCCCGCGAACTGAGCCCCGGTGAGCGGGCCGTCCTGCCCACGGGCATCGCGATCGCGCTCCCGGAGGGGTACGCGGCGTTCGTGCACCCCCGTTCGGGTCTGGCCGCCCGCTGCGGTGTGGCGCTCGTGAACGCTCCCGGGACGGTGGATGCCGGGTACCGTGGAGAGATCAAGGTGATCGTGGTGAATCTCGATCCGCGCGAGACCGTGCGGTTCGAACGCTTCGACCGGATTGCCCAACTGGTCGTCCAGCAGGTCGAGAGGGTCCGCTTCCAGGAGGTAGCGGAACTTCCCGCCTCGGTACGCGCCGAGGGGGGCTTCGGGTCCACCGGAGGTCATGCCTCGGTGGACGACGGAAGCGGCACAGAGGGTCGGTCCGCCGACGGCGGTCCGACGGGTGGGAATCGATACGCTTCGGTCGTATCCGACCGGGAAGGACAGTGACGTGTTCGGACGTCGCAACAAGAAGGGTGCCGCCGAGGGCGCGGCCGGCGAGGCCGAGCAGGTCGTCGACAGCGTCGGCACCGAGGCGGACGGAGAGCGTGAGCGCGTGCGGCTCGAACCCGAGCCGCGCCCCGACGGACCCTGGGACTCCACCGAGGTGCGCGACCCGGCCGAGGGCCGTGTCGACCTCGGCGGCCTGTTCGTGCCGGGTGTGGACGGCATGGAGCTGCGCGTCGAGGTCGCCGGTGACGCGATCGTCGCCGCGACCGTCGTCCTGCGGGACAGCGCCATCCAGCTCCAGGCCTTCGCCGCCCCCAAGCGCGAGGGCATCTGGGGCGAGGTCCGCGAGGAGATCGCGGGCGGCATCACCCAGCAGGGCGGCATCATCGACGAGGTCGAGGGCCCGCTCGGCTGGGAACTGCGCGCGCAGGTCCCGGTCCAGCTGCCCGACGGCACCGGCGGCTTCCAGGTCGTCCGCTTCGTCGGCGTGGACGGCCCGCGCTGGTTCCTGCGCGGAGTGATCTCCGGCCAGGGCGCGGTGCAGCCGCAGGCCGCGGGGCTCCTGGAGCAGATCTTCCGGGACACCGTCGTGGTCCGCGGCGAGGGACCGATGGCCCCGCGCGACCCGATCGTCCTCAAGCTGCCCAACGACGCCCAGATGGTCCCCGAGGGCGTCCAGCAGGAGGAGGGCTCCCGCTTCTCCGGCGGCATGGGCCAGCTCCAGCGCGGCCCGGAGATCACCGAGGTCCGCTGACACCGGTTCGACGAGCGAAGGGCCGTACTCCCACGGGGGTGCGGCCCCTTTCGCGTCCCATGCGCGTCAGGGTTGTGTCAAAGCGCCCCGGTCCGGTGGCCCCCCGCCCGCTTTGTCCGCATCGTTGGCCGTAGGGTCGACGCCGGACGGGGAGCGGTTCACCGGAAGACAATGGGGCCATGGGACGCGGCAAGCTTCGGATCTACCTCGGCGCCGCACCAGGCGTGGGCAAGACCTACGCCATGCTCTCCGAGGCACACCGGCGCGTCGAGCGCGGCACCGACTGCGTCGTGGCCCACGTCGAGCACCACGGCAGACCCCGCACCGAGGTCATGCTGCACGGCCTGGAACGCGTCCCGGGCCGCGAGCTGGAGCACCGGGGCGCCGTCTTCACCGAGATGGACGTGGACGCCGTGCGGCGCCGCGCCCCCGCCGTCGCGCTGGTGGACGAACTCGCCCACACCAACGTCCCCGGCTCGCGCAACGCCAAGCGCTGGCAGGACGTGGAAGAGCTGCTCGCGGCCGGGATCGACGTGGTCTCCACGGTCAACATCCAGCACCTGGAGTCGCTGGGCGACGTGGTCGAGTCGATCACCGGGGTGCGCCAGCGCGAGACCGTGCCCGACGAGGTCGTGCGCCGGGCCGACCAGATCGAGCTGGTCGACATGTCCCCGCAGGCGCTGCGCCGCCGCATGGCGCACGGCAACGTCTACCAGCCCGACAGGGTCGACGCGGCCCTCTCCAACTACTTCCGCCCCGGCAACCTCACCGCGCTGCGCGAGCTGGCCCTGCTGTGGGTGGCCGACCGGGTCGACGAGTACCTCAACGAGTACCGCAGCGAGCACGAGGTCTCCCGGATCTGGGGCTCACGCGAGCGCATCGTGGTCGGCCTGACCGGCGGACCCGAGGGCCGCACCCTGATCCGCCGGGCCGCCCGGCTCGCGGAGAAGGGCGCGGGCGGCGAGGTGCTCGCCGTCTACATCGCCCGCAGCGACGGCCTCACCGCCGCCTCCCCGAAGGAGCTCGCCCTCCAGCGCACCCTGGTCGAGGACCTCGGCGGCACCTTCCACCACGTGGTCGGCGACGACATACCCGCCGCCCTGCTCGACTTCGCGCGCGGCGTCAACGCCACCCAGATCGTGCTCGGCTCCTCGCGCCGCAAGACCTGGCAGTACGTCTTCGGACCTGGCGTCGGCGCCACGGTCGCCCGTGAGTCGGGCCCCGACCTGGACGTCCACATCGTCACCCACGAGGCGGTCGCCCGGGGCCGGGGACTGCCCGTGGCCCGGGGCGCCCGGCTCGGCCGGGGCCGGATCGTCTGGGGCTGGCTGGTGGGCGTCGGCGGCCCGGTGGGCCTCGCGGTGCTGCTCAACACCGTGGACCTCGGCCTCGCCAACGACATGCTGCTCTTCCTGGCCCTCACGGTCGCCGCCGCCCTGCTCGGCGGACTGCTGCCCGCGCTGGCCTCGGCGGCCATCGGGTCCTTCCTGCTGAACTACTTCTACACCCCGCCCCTGCACCGGCTGACCGTCGCCGACCCGAAGAACATCGTGGCCATCGCGATCTTCTTCGGCGTCGGGATGTCCGTCGCCTCCGTGGTGGACCTCGCCGCCCGGCGCACCCACCAGGCCGCCCGGCTGCGCGCCGAGTCGGAGATCCTGTCCTTCCTCGCGGGCAACGTCCTGCGCGGCGAGACCGGCCTCGAGGAACTCCTCGAACGGGTCCGGGAGACCTTCGCCATGGAGTCCGCCGCGCTCCTGGAGCGGGCCAGCGACGTCGACCCCTGGACCTGCCAGGGACGCGTCGGCGTCGGACCGCCGCTGGAGCGGCCCGAGGACGCCGACGTGGACATGCCGGTCGGGGACCACATGGCGCTCGCGCTCACCGGCCGGGTGCTGCCCGCCGAGGACCGCCGGGTGCTCGCCGCCTTCGCCGCCCAGGCCGCCGTCGTCCTGGACCGGCGCCGCCTCCGGGCCGAGGCGGACCAGGCCCGCACCCTCGCCGAGGGCAACCGCATCCGCACCGCCCTGCTCGCCGCCGTCAGCCACGACCTGCGCACCCCGCTGGCCGGCATCAAGGCCGCCGTCTCCTCGCTCCGCTCCGACGACGTCGCCTGGTCCGAGGAGGACCGCGCCGAGCTGCTCGAAGGCATCGAGGAGGGCGCCGACCGCCTCGACCACCTCGTCGGCAACCTCCTGGACATGTCCCGCCTCCAGACCGGCACCGTCACCCCGCTGATCCGCGAGATCGACGTGGACGAGGTGGTCCCGATGGCGCTGGTCGGGGTGCCCGAGGACAGCGTCGAGCCGGACGTGCCCGAGACGCTGCCCATGGTCGCCGTAGACCCCGGACTGCTGGAGCGCTCGGTCGCCAACCTGGTCGAGAACGCCGTCAAGTACAGTCCCCCCGGCCGTCGCGTCCTGGTCGCCGCCAGCGCCCTGGACGACCGGGTCGAGGTGCGCGTGGTCGACCGGGGGCCCGGCGTCCCCGACGAGGCCAAGGAGCGCATCTTCGAGCCCTTCCAGCGCCACGGCGACGCCCCGCGCGGCGCCGGGGTCGGCCTCGGCCTCGCCGTCGCCCGGGGCTTCGCCGAGGCCATGGGCGGCACGCTGGTCGCCGAGGACACCCCGGGCGGTGGTCTGACCATGGTGCTGAGCCTGCGCGCGGCGGGGCGGGGCACGCAGGAGTGCGCCACGGAAGCCGGCGCGCACACCACGGAACGAGAAAGGCAGGCCCTATGACCAGGGTGCTGGTGGTCGACGACGAACCGCAGATCGTGCGGGCCCTCGTGATCAACCTCAAGGCGCGCCAGTACGAGGTGGACTCCGCCGCCGACGGCAGGACCGCCCTCGAACTCGCCGCCTCCCGCCACCCCGACGTGGTCGTCCTCGACCTCGGTCTGCCCGACATGGACGGCGTCGAGGTCATCCGCGGCCTGCGCGGCTGGACCCGGGTGCCCGTCCTGGTCCTCTCCGCCCGCCACTCCTCCGACGAGAAGGTCGAGGCCCTCGACGCGGGTGCCGACGACTACGTCACCAAGCCCTTCGGCATGGACGAACTCCTCGCCCGGCTGCGGGCCGCCGTACGCCGGGCCGAGCCCGTCGGCGAGGGCGAGGTGACCACCGTGGAGACCGAGGGCTTCACCGTCGACCTGGCCGCCAAGAAGGTCAACCGCGCGGGCAAGGACGTACGCCTCACCCCCACCGAGTGGCACCTCCTGGAGGTCCTGGTCCGCAACACGGGACGCCTGGTCGGCCAGAAGCAGCTCCTGCGCGAGGTGTGGGGGCCGTCGTACGGCACCGAGACCAACTACCTGCGGGTCTACATGGCCCAGTTGCGCCGCAAGCTGGAGGCGGACCCGGCGCACCCGCGCCACTTCATCACCGAACCGGGCATGGGGTACCGCTTCGAGAAGTGACCGGCGGGGTCCGGGACATGGGGGAGACGGACGGGGCGCGAGGAGCGGGGGAGACGGGGGCGCCACGAGTACGGCCTTGGCGGCCCGCCCCGGTACGCTTCAGGCATGAGTGCCGTTCCTCGTTCCGAAAAGCCGGTCGGCCGGTTCCGCCGCATGTTGGACCGGCTCTCCTCGTCGCAGGAGGACCTGGAGTCGGAGGAGCTGCGGGAGGACGCCGACACGGCGGGCTGCACCCGCATCGGCGACTGCCACGACCGGCAGATCGTCACCGTAACTGGTACCTTGCGCACGGTCACCCTGCGCCCGCGCGCCGGAGTCCCCGCCTTGGAGGCGGAGCTGTTCGACGGCACCGCCGCGCTGGACGTGGTGTGGCTCGGCAGGCGTTCCATCACGGGTATAGAACCGGGACGCAGGCTGATCGCATCGGGCCGGATCTCGATGAGCCGGGGCCGCCGCGTGCTGTTCAACCCGAAATACGAACTGCGACCCCTCGGACGGGAGTAGCCGGTGACGTCCCTCGACAAGCCGACCCAGGACACCGGACAGACACCACCGGACGACGGTCACGACTCGCGTGCGGTGACCGAGGCCGCGCTGTTCGAGGCGTTCGGCGGGATCCGGGGGATGGTCGAGACGGTCCTGCCCGGACTGCTCTTCGTCACGATCTACACGATCAACAAGGACCTGCACCTGTCCGCGCTCGCCGCGCTGGGTGTGGCGGTCGTGATGCTGGTCGTCCGGCTGCTGCGCCGGGACACCGTCAAGCACGCCTTCAGCGGCGTCTTCGGTGTGGCCTTCGGTGTCGTCTTCGCGATGTTCACGGGCAACGCCAAGGACTTCTACCTCCCCGGGATGCTCTACACCCTGGGCCTGGCGATCGCCTACATCGTCACGACCCTCGCCGGGGTACCGCTGATCGGTCTGATGCTCGGCCCGGTCTTCAAGGAGAACCTCTCCTGGCGCACCCGCAACCCGGGACGCAAGAAGGCGTACGCCAAGGCCAGTTGGGCCTGGGGTCTGATCCTGCTCGCCAAGTGCGCGATCCTCTTCCCGCTCTACTGGTGGGCCGACACCACCCAGCTCGGCTGGGTCCTGGTCATCCTCAAGATCCCGCCCTTCCTGCTGGCGGTCTGGCTCACCTGGGTCTTCCTCGCGAAGGCGCCGCCGCCGATCGACGTGTTCGCCGAGATGGAGGCCGCGGAGCAGGCGGAGAAGGCCGAGAAGGCCGAGCGGGAGCGCGCGGCGGCCGAGGCTGGCGAGCCCACCGGCGGACGACACCGCAGAGGCGCGTAACCGCACCGCACACGAAGGAACCCCGCCCACCGGCAGCCGGTGGACGGGGTTCCTTCGTGCGTACGGGACTCAGCCCTCTTCCCGCCGTACCGACAGCAGGTCCTCGAGCTGCTCCTCGCGGGCCTGAGCGGCCACGAAGAGGAGTTCGTCGCCCGGCTCCAGGGAGTCCTCCTTGGAGGGCGTCAGCACCCGGGTGCCCCGGATGATCGTGACCAGGGAGGTGTCCTCCGGCCAGGCCACGTCCCCGACCTGGGTGCCGGCCAGCGCCGACTCCTCCGGCAGGGTCAGCTCGACCAGGTTGGCGTCGCCGTGGCTGAAGCGGAGCAGCCGGACCAGGTCGCCGACGCTCACCGCCTCCTCGACCAGGGCGGACATCAGACGCGGGGTGGAGACGGCCACGTCCACGCCCCAGGACTCGTTGAAGAGCCACTCGTTCTTGGGATTGTTCACCCGGGCGACGACGCGCGGGACGCCGTACTCCGTCTTGGCGAGCAGCGAGACCACCAGGTTGACCTTGTCGTCACCGGTCGCGGCGATGACGACGTTGCAGCGCTGGAGCGCCGCCTCGTCCAGGGAGGTGATCTCGCAGGCGTCGGCAAGCAGCCACTCCGCCTGGGGCACGCGCTCGACCGAGATGGCGGTCGGCGCCTTGTCGATCAGCAGGACCTCGTGGCCGTTCTCCAGCAGCTCGGCCGCGATCGAGCGGCCGACGGCACCGGCACCGGCAATGGCGACCCTCATCAGTGACCGCTCTCCTCTTCGGGGCCCCCGGCGAACGCCGCCTCGACCTTCTCCACGTCGTCCGTGCGCATCATCACGTGCACCAGGTCACCTTCTTGCAGGACCGTCTGCGAGGTGGGCAGCACGGCCTCGCCCAGGCGGGTCAGGAACGCCACGCGGACGCCCGTCTCCTCCTGGAGCTTGCTGATCTTGTGGCCGACCCACTTCTCGGAGGCGTGCACCTCGGCGAGCTGCACCCCACCGGTGGGATCGCGCCACAGCGGCTCGGCGCCGGACGGCAGCAGACGGCGCAGCATCTGGTCGGCGGTCCAGCGGACCGTAGCCACCGTCGGGATGCCCAGGCGCTGGTAGACCTCGGCCCGGCGGGGGTCGTAGATGCGGGCGGCCACGTTCTCCACACCGAACATCTCGCGGGCGACGCGCGCGGAGATGATGTTGGAGTTGTCACCGCTGGAGACGGCGGCGAAGGCGCCCGCCTCCTCGATGCCGGCCTCGCGCAGGGTGTCCTGGTCGAAGCCGACGCCGGTGACCCGGCGGCCGCCGAATCCCGGCCCCAGCCGTCGGAAGGCGGTGGGGTCCCGGTCGATCACCGCGACCGTGTGGCCCTGTTGCTCCAGGGTCTGCGCGAGCGCGGAACCCACGCGTCCGCAGCCCATGATGACGATGTGCACGACCGTCCTTCCGGTGTCCAAAAGTTACTGCTCGGCCTCAGGGTCTCAGACCGACGCCCAAAGCTACACACGCGCGGTCCCCGTAAGGCACCCGCTGGTCACGTGCTCACCTGTGCCGCTCGGTGACGCCCGTCACCCCGGGTTCCCCGCGTCGCGTGATGCTGCGCACGCTGCACCGGGTCAGGATTCCGAGGGCGAGCAGCGCGAGGACGGCGCCGATCAGTTCCGCGGCCGCGGGCATGGGACCTCCGAAGGGCGATGAACTGCGACGACGGGCAGGTCTGCCATCTAGGCACGGGGGGCGCGGGGACGACGGAAACCGCGGTTCCGCGCGCCCCTGATTTCACTCGTGAGGCAGAATGTGTCCTTCGGGTGGGCGGCTGCCTGTTCGAAGCCTTACGATCCTCTGTCGTGTCCAAACTGACCGACGTGCCCAAACGCATTCTGATCGGGCGCGCCTTGCGCAGTGACCGGCTGGGCGAAACGCTCCTGCCGAAGCGCATCGCCCTCCCCGTCTTCGCCTCCGACCCGCTGTCCTCCGTCGCCTACGCGCCGGGGGAGGTTCTGCTGGTCCTGTCCATCGCGGGCGTGTCGGCGTACCACTTCAGCCCCTGGATCGCCGTCGCGGTCGTCGTGCTGATGTTCACCGTGGTCGCCTCCTACCGGCAGAACGTCCACGCGTACCCCAGCGGCGGCGGCGACTACGAGGTGGCGAACACCAACCTCGGCCCCCGAGCCGGACTCACCGTCGCCAGCGCCCTGCTGGTGGACTACGTGCTGACCGTCGCCGTGTCCATCACCTCGGGCATCGAGAACCTGGGGTCCGCGATCCCCTTCGTGATCGAGCACAAGGTGCTCTGCGCGTGCGCGGTGATCCTCCTGCTCACGCTGATGAACCTGCGCGGCATGAAGGAGTCGGGCAAGCTCTTCGCGATCCCGACGTACGTGTTCGTCGGCGGCGTCTTCATCATGATCGCCTGGGGTGCGATCCGGGGCCTGGTCCTCGGCGAGACCATGCACGCCCCCACCTCCGGCTTCCACATCAGAGCCGAGCACCAGGGACTCGCGGGCTTCGCGCTGATCTTCCTGCTGCTGCGGGCCTTCTCCTCCGGCTGTGCCGCGCTCACCGGCGTCGAGGCCATCTCCAACGGCGTCCCGGCCTTCCGCAAGCCCAAGTCCAAGAACGCGGCGACCACGCTCGCCATGATGGGCCTGCTGGCCGTCACGATGTTCTGCGGCATCATCGCCCTCGCGATGTCCACCGGCGTCCGCATGGCCGAGAACCCGGCCACCGACCTGATCAAGGGCGGCGTCCCGATCGGCCCCGGCTACGTCCAGAACCCGGTCATCTCCCAGGTCGCCGAGGCGGTCTTCGGCAAGGGCAGCTTCCTGTTCGTCGTCCTCGCGGCGGCCACGGCCCTGGTCCTCTTCCTCGCGGCGAACACGGCCTACAACGGCTTCCCGCTGCTCGGCTCGATCCTGGCCCAGGACCGCTATCTGCCCCGCCAGCTCCACACCCGCGGCGACCGCCTCGCGTTCTCCAACGGCATCGTGCTGCTGGCCGGTACGGCGATGCTCCTCGTGGTCATCTACGGCGCCGACTCCACGCGGCTGATCCAGCTCTACATCGTCGGCGTGTTCGTGTCCTTCACGCTCAGCCAGACCGGCATGGTCCGGCACTGGAACCGCCACCTCGCCGCCGAGAAGGACCCGGCCAAGCGCAGCCACATGATCCGCTCCCGTGCGATCAACGCGTTCGGCGCCTTCTTCACCGGCCTGGTGCTGGTCGTCGTGCTGGTCACCAAGTTCACCCACGGCGCGTGGGTGGCCCTGCTCGGCATGTGCATCTTCTACGCCACGATGACCGCGATCCGTAAGCACTACGACCGCGTCGCCGACGAGATCGCCGCGCCCGAGGGCCCCAGCGACGACAGCGTGCGCCCCTCCCGCGTGCACTCCCTCGTCCTGATCTCCAAGATCCACCGCCCCACCCTGCGCGCCCTCGCCTACGCCAAGCTGATGCGCTCCGACACCCTGGAGGCGCTCACGGTCAACGTCGACCCGGCCGAGACCAAGGCGCTCCGCGCGGAGTGGGAACGACGGGGCATCGACGTCCCCCTCAAGGTCCTCGACTCGCCCTACCGCGAGATCACCCGCCCGATCATCGAGTACGTCAAGAACCTGCGCCGCCAGTCCCCGCGCGACGCGGTCTCCGTGATCATCCCCGAGTACGTGGTCGGCCACTGGTACGAGCATCTGCTCCACAACCAGAGCGCACTGCGGCTGAAGGGGCGGTTGCTGTTCACGCCGGGCGTGATGGTCACGTCCGTGCCGTACCAGTTGGAGTCCTCCCAGGTGGCCCGCGACCGGGCGCGTCGTCGCCAGGAGTGGAGCGCGCCGGGCGCGGTGCGCCGGGGGCCGGCCGAGCGGGCGAAGGAGGGGGCGGGGGCCCGGGAGTGAGGTTCTCGGTCTCGGCGTAGAAGGCTGTTCGGGGCGTCCGGGGTGTCCGGGGCGCCGCGGGTTCTGGGCGCCGCGGGTTCTGGGCGGGGCGGGTTCTGGGCGGGGCGGGAGCCTTCTGGTCGGCCGGTGCGACCGGGCGCCGGCTTTCGGGCGCCTGGTGCGTCTGGGGGTGCCCGTTGCGACCGGAGCTACCGGCCGCTCTCCTGCTGCAGCGGCTGTGTCCGGGCCCGGGGCCGGGCCTCCAGGTCGGCCGGGCTGCCCCGGGCCCGGGTCGCCGAGGTGGGCGCGGGTCTGTCCGCCGCTGAGCCGGATGCCTGGGGCGGGGGTCGCTCCCCGGTCCTGGGGTGGCCGGGGAGGCCGTAGACTGGTGGGCTGTTGTCCCCACAGGGTGTCGTAGCGGCCCCTAGCCCCTTGATCTGGAGTCCTCCCACCATGCAGGCAGAATCGACGAAGTCTCTGGTGGGCCGGGAGTACGAGGTCGAGGTCGGCCCCGTCGCCCACGGCGGCCACTGCATCGCCCGCACGTCCGAGGGCCAGGTGCTGTTCGTCCGGCACACGCTGCCGGGGGAGCGGATCGTGGCCCGGGTGACGGAGGGCGAGGAGGGCGCGCGGTTCCTGCGTGCCGACGCCGTGGAGATCCTGGACGCGTCCAAGGACCGTATCGAGGCGCCGTGCCCGTTCGCCGGCCCCGGCAAGTGCGGTGGCTGCGACTGGCAGCACGCCAAGCCGGGAGCCCAGCGCCGCCTGAAGGGCGAGGTGATCGCCGAGCAGTTGCAGCGGCTCGCGGGCCTCACCCCGGAGGACGTCGGCTGGGACGGCACGGTGATGCCGGCCGAGGGCGACAAGCTGCCCGCGGGCGAGGTGCCCCAGTGGCGCACGCGCGTGCAGTACGCCGTGGACGCCGAGGGCCACGCGGGCCTGCGCCGCCACCGCTCGCACGAGGTCGAGCGGATCGACCGCTGCATGATCGCGGCGGAGGGCGTCAGCGAGCTGGGCATCGAGTCCCGCGACTGGTCCGGCATGGAGTCGATCGAGGCGATCACCGCGACGGGCTCGCAGGACCGCCAGGTCATCCTGACCCCGCGCCCGGGCGCCCGCCTGCCGATCGTCGAGCTGGACAAGCCGGTGTCGGTGATGCGGGTCGAGGAGAAGGACGGCGGCGTCCACCGCGTCCACGGCCGCCCCTTCGTCCGCGAGCGCGCCGACGGCCGTACGTACCGCGTCGGCAGCGGCGGCTTCTGGCAGGTCCACCCGAAGGCGGCCGACACCCTGGTCAAGGCGGTCATGCAGGGCCTGCTGCCCCGCAAGGGCGAGATGGCGCTCGACCTCTACTGCGGCGCCGGCCTCTTCGCCGGAGCCCTCGCCGACCGCCTCGGCGAGAAGGGCGCGGTGCTCGGCATCGAGTCCGGCAAGCGCGCGGTGGAGGACGCCCGCCACAACCTGGCCGACTTCCCCCGCGTCCGCATCGAACAGGGCAAGGTCGAGTCCGTCCTCCCGCGCACGGGGATCACCGAGGTCGACCTGATCGTCCTGGACCCGCCCCGCGCGGGCGCCGGCAAGAAGACGGTCGAACATCTCGCGTCCCTGGGTGCGCGGCGTATCGCCTACGTCGCGTGTGACCCCGCTGCGCTGGCTCGGGACCTGAAGTATTTCGGGGAGAACGGGTACCGGGTGCGGACGCTTCGGGCGTTCGATCTGTTTCCTATGACCCACCACGTGGAGTGCGTCGCGATCCTTGAGCCCGCCGAAAAGGGTCGCTGACCTGCGGTTTTAGCGGGTGCGCATGATGTGCGCTATGTGCGTTACGGGCGATATCTTGACGCTGAAATGACGCTCTACGAGGCGTCTTGACGCTCATTTGACGCTCGTTCTGATGGATCGTCAGGTGCTTTATGCCACTGGTCAGACGGTCTGCTGACTGCACGGGGTGTGGGAGGTGGCCGGGAATCTCAGCGGGTTCTTCCCTGCTGTGCGTGCAGCGGCGACGTGTCGCTGGTCTGCGCACATAGCGTCCATGGACAGCTCGTGGGAGTCATGGGTCGCGGAGCGAAGGCACATGAGACGAGCAGCGCGGTTCCGCTCACCCGGCTGACCCCGGAGACCGCCCCCAAGGTCGCCGAGACCCTCCAGGTCCTGGCGACCCCGTCCCGGCTGCTGATCCTGGCGCGCCTGCGCGCAGGCCCCTGCCCGGCCACCGAACTGGCCAACGCCGTGAGCATGGAGCAGTCCGTCTGCTCCCACCAGCTCCGCGTCCTTCGTACCCCCAGCCTGATCACCGGCACGCGCCAGGGCCGCTCCATCGTCTATGCCTTGCACGACAGCCATGTCGCCGAGCTCCTCGACCAGGCCCTCCATCACGTCGAGCACCTGCGCTTGGGCATCACTGACATGCCCGTCGAGGCAGCCCACTCGCAGGGTGGGGCCGTCTCGGTCAGCGCTTCCTGAAGCAGTGCGGAGGTAGAAGGTAAGGGGCGGCCGACCGGAAGAGCGGGTTGGTGTGGGGTCGGCATGAACTCGGCGGAGACTGGGCCGAGAAGTACTTGCAGCCGTTCGCCAACGTCCTCGTCGACAAGATCCGCTGCGACGCCACCGTCACCGGCGTGGTCCGCGCCGGACGCGACCGTATCGTCGACTCCGGCCGCGACGAGCAGCCCTTACCGTCCAAATCCAGTTCGCCGACGGCCACGAGGAGCGCGTCACTGCCCGCGCCGTCATCGATGCCTCCGGCATCTGGTCCACCCCCCAGCCCGATGGGCGCCGACGGCCTGTCCGCCCTCGGCTAGAGGGCGGCCAACGACCTCATCTCCTACCGTGTCCCCGACCTCGGCGACCCGGACGTCCGCGCCCGCTACGTGGGCAAGCGCACCGCGGTCGTCGGCTCGGTCGCCTCCGCCTGCACTGCGCTCGCCCGCCTCGCCTTGGCGACGAGGCCGATGAGGTGCCCGCCCGTGGCGCGTTGGGCCTGCGTGTCAAGGCTGCCGTCGGGGCAGGCCATGCCGGCGCGGCCACGGGCTTCCGCACGGAGACCGTCGAGCGGGATACCGACGACCGCCTGATCCTGGTCGCCGTGGATGGCCGACGTCTGGACCCCGTCGACGAGGTAGTCGGCCTCACCGGCTTCCGCCTGGACCTGTCCTTCCTCTCCGAGGTCCGCCTCGGCCTCGACGAACGCCTGCAGGCCCGAGCACCCTCACCCCGCTCATCGACCTCAACGTCCACTCCTGCGGCACCGTCCACCTGCACGGCTTGGACGAGCCCTCTCGCCCCGAACAGGGCATCGACTCGGCATACAGTCCTACGGCCGCGCACCCACGTTCTGGCCATGACCGGCTACGAGCAGGTCCGCTCCCTCGCTGGCGACCGCGAGGCTGCCGAAAGCGTCGAGCTGACCTTCCGGAGACCGGCGTGTGTGGTGGCGGATGCTGCGCAGTCTCCGCCACCTGGCAGATCGGCTTCGGCTCCCCCGCTGCCACCAGCGGCTGTTGAAACCCGCCACCGCACACGGCAGTTCGCCATGTTCCGCGTACAGCTCGACTTGAGCGTTCCCGATCTCGACGTGTTCATCGGCTCGGTTCGGATGCTCCTGCGCTCGTCTGGCGGACGGGACGGGTTGTCCCCACTCGCGGCCCCAGGCGCCGCCACCACGTCACTGGCAGACGGGTGAGACTTGCGGCGTGACATGACGTGGCCTTGTGGGCGACCCGGACGAGGGTGGCACGCCGGATGACCTGGGCTCTCGTTCCTTTCAGTAAAGGATCGTTAGCGCTACGGCCGCCGATTTGCATGGAGTCTGTGTGTGACGCGTCAGCGCGGTGTTCCAGGGGAAGTTGCGCCGCGCCCTCGTGTAGCGGTTAGCATCACGGCATGGTCTCGGCCTGGTCTCCCCCCAGCATGCTGCGGGCCCGTTCTTCAGCGGGGTCGCAGCGTCTGTTGTGGTTGGCCGCGGTGCTGCTCAGCATCGTGTTCACGCACGGGGTGAGCGCGGAGAGCGCCGAGGGTCATTCGCCGGCCGGTGTCACCGCTCACATACATGTGTCCGCGGGGATCGGCGAAGGTCCGACCAGCGCGGCCGGACTCGGTAACGATGTCGCGCATGCATCGCTCGAGACCGTGGCGCCCGGCGACCGTCACGATGGTGATGGGTCGTCGCATCCGGTCCATGCATGCGTGTCCGGCCAACCTCCGCAGGGCCTGGATCTGGCCGCCCCCTGTCTGACCCCACTGGATTGGGTCACGCCCACGCGCGCATATGCGGTGGGCAAGTCGGCGGGCCCGTCCCGACCCGACTCGGCCGTTGCTCCATCGACAGGTTCCAGAGACTCAGTAGTTCGGCAGGTCTAGATTCCGGCGTCCCCGACTGGCCGCCGCCTTCCGGGAACCAACAGCCCCCCCCGGCTCTGCTGGGCGGGTTGGCCCAGTGCGGTCAGTTCCGGCACCCCAATGCCCGTACGCCACCCTTTCGTGCGTTGAGCGGGATCCCCGGTGCCTGCCCGGAACCCTGCTGATCTCTGTCTGCCGCCTTTCCCTGCGACTGTGAGGGCGGCGACCGCCTGGAGGAACCATGCTGTTCCATCCCCTTCCTCATGTTCACGGGAACCACCGTGTCGGCCATGCTCCTTGGCTGCTCCGCCTGATGGTCTTCGTCTTGGGCGGCCTGCTGATGTGGGCATGCGCCTGCTCTGCCACGCATGACAGCGGCAGTCATGCGCACGGCGATACACCGGTGTCGTCCACCTACCTTCCCGTTGCGGCAGAAGCCGTCGAGGGGGAGGCGCCCCATGAGCCGCATCCACACCACGGAGCGGTTTGCGTACCGAATGTGGTCAGCGACGTGCTGCCGCAGGCCAGGAAGTTGTTCACGGGCGTGGCGGCGTTGGCGACCCTCGCGGGAGTGACGGCTGGAGTCACTGCCGCCATCGCCCTTCAGCAGCAGGCGGCGCGGCGTGAGGGCGGCAGATCAGGGATACGGCGTTCGGGTCGATCCACCCTTTCCATTGTCTGCCGGTGGCGGATCTAGACCGGGCCTTTCGCGGCCCACTGATAGAGGCCGCAGCGCGCTGTCATCCGAGCGAGACGCATGCCTCGTCCTCACGGGCCCGCGCGCGAGATGAACGCCCCGTCATGCCACCACCTTTGATTGAGAGCGGCAGATGCACCCGCAACCCACCGCAGACATCACACCCCCCACCCGCTCCGCCCTGTCGGGACTCGTCGGCAACAGCCCGGTTCTGCGTATCTCCGAGCCCTTCGCCCCCGCTGATCGCGGGTTCTGGGCGAAGCTGGAAGGGTTCAACCCCGGCGGGATCAAGGACCGCCCCGGCCTGCACATGGTCGAGCGGGCCCGTGCCCGCGGCGACCTACGGCCCGGTGGCCGGATCATCGAGTCCACCAGCGGCACCCTCGGACTCGGCCTCGCTCTGGCCGGCATGGTCTACGGTCACCCCGTCACCCTGGTCACCGACCCCGGTCTGGAGCGGTCCATGACCCGGCTGCTGACCGCCTACGGAGCCCAGGTCAACGTCGTCTCCGAGCCCCATCCCACCGGCGGCTGGCAGCAGGCTCGGCGCGACCGGGTCGCTCAGCTGATGACCCAGCACCCCGGCTCGTGGTGCCCGGACCAGTACAACAACCCCGACAACACGACGGCTTACACCCCGCTCGCGCTGGAGCTGGCATCCGACCTCGGCTCCATCGACGTACTGGTATGCAGCGTGGGCACGGGCGGGCACTCCGCCGGCGTCTCCCGCGTCCTGCAACACCTCTATCCGGAGATGAAGCTCGTCGGCGTCGACACCACCGGCTCGACCATCTTCGGGCAGCCCGCCCGCACCCGCCTCATGCGCGGCCTGGGTTCGAGCATCTACCCCCGCAACGTCGCCTACGCCAACTTCAGCGAGGTCCACTGGGTCGCCCCGGCCGAGGCGGTGTGGACCTGCCGGCAGCTCGCCACATCCCACTACGCCACCGGCGGCTGGAGCGTCGGGGCGGTCGCCCTGGTCGCGGGATGGCTGGCCCGCACCCTGCCCGCAGAAACGAAGATCGCGGCGATCTTCCCCGACGGCCCCCAGCGCTACCTGGGAACCGTCTACGACGACGACTACTGCGCCGCCCACGGCCTGCTCGGCTCCCCACCTGCGCCGGAACCGGAGGTGATCGGCCGCCTGGACGAGAAGGAGGTCACCCGCTGGACCCGGTGCTCTGACGTCGTCGACCCTCTCACCCTGTCCGACAGGGCGGAACAGACAAAAGCAATCGATCCGCCCGGGAAATCCGACGCGGAGCGCGATGAGTCGGTGGACCCCGACGCTGTGGAGCAGCTCGCTCAGTCCGACGCGCCGGGGGAGGGGGGCCGGTGACGGGCAAGCACACCCACGCTGGGGAAACCATCGCGCAAGTGCGCTCCTATCCGCGCAGCGTTCAGCTGTTGATGGTGAACCAGTTCACCATCAACCTCGGCTTCTACATGCTGATGCCGTACCTGGCCGCGCACCTTTCCGGAACGCTCGGGCTGGCGGGATGGATCGTCGGACTGGTGCTCGGCGTACGCAACTTCAGCCAGCAGGGCATGTTCCTGGTCGGCGGCACACTGGCCGACCGGCTCGGCTACAAGCCGATGATCATCGCCGGTCTGGTGCTCCGGATCGTCGGCTTCGCCACCCTTGGCCTCGTGGACTCCGTACCGGCGCTGCTGGCCGCATCCGCCGCCGCGGGTCTGGCCGGGGCCCTGTTCAATCCGGCGGTTCGGGCCTATCTGGCGGCCGACGCCGGGGACCGGCGGGTGGAGGCGTTCGCGCTGTTCAACGTCTTCTACCAGGCGGGCATACTGCTCGGCCCGCTGGTGGGCATGGTGTTGACCGGCGTCGACTTCCGAGTCACCTGCCTGGTCGCAGCCGGCATTTTCGCGCTGCTGAGCATCGTGCAGATCCGCGCCCTGCCCGCCCGCCGTGCAGGCGATGCGACGGAGACCAAGGGACCCGACCAGCGGGAGAGCGTGCTGGCACAGTGGCGCGGCATCTTGGCCAACCGGCCGTTCCTGCTGTTCTCGGTCGCCATGATCGGCTTCTATGTCATGCAGTTCCAGGTCTACCTCGCCCTGCCACTGGAGGTGCGACGACTCGGTGGCGACGGGGCTTTCGGGACGGCGGCCGTGGCGGTGCTCTTCGCCGTCTCGGGCCTGAGCACGATTCTCTTCCAGACCAAGGTCACCGCCTGGTGCAAGGCCCGCATGGAGCCGGGACGGGCCCTCACCTGGGGGCTGTTCATCATGGGCGTGGCGTTCGTGCCCCTGCTCGTGCCCACGGTGGTTCCAGTACCGGACGGCGGCATGAGGTTGTGGCTGCTCGCGGCCGTGCCACCCGCGCTCTCCGCGCTGCTTCTCGCGATGGGCACGATGATCGCCTATCCGTTCGAGATGGACACCATCGTCCGGCTCTCGGGTGACCGACTCGTCGCCACGCACTACGGGCTCTACAACACCATCTGCGGTGTCGGCATCACCCTCGGAAACCTGCTCACCGGCGCATCCCTCGACGCCGCCCGCGCGGCAGGCGTCTCCGCCCTGCCGTGGATCACACTGTGCGCGCTCGGCCTGGCCTGCGCCGCCGCCCTGCACGGCCTGCACCGCACCGGCCGCCTGAAGCCGCCACCCGTGCGCGAGCCACAGCCCGAGCCTGTGACGGCCTGACCGGCGGTTCCGTGCCGGAGGGGCGGGCGAGTTCGCTTTCGTCCGCCCCTCCAGCCGACCGCGCCCACTTCCAGGAGCGATCGATGCCCACCCCTGCTCTGCCGCATTCAACCGGGCTGCAGTTCCGCCCTTTCCGCGCCGTTCGCTACGACCCGGTCCAGGCCGGCGACCTGTCCCACATGATCTGCCGCCGTCGGCCGCCACTGACCACCTTCTGGTGGACCGTGCCTGATCGGTGCCCGACCTGCCGGGCGCCATACGCCATGTACACAACGCCGATCAGGCTGTGACCGCTGTGACCGCCGTGGCCGCACCGGGCAACGGCACGGCCGTCCTGCTGCCCACGGTCCCCGAAAACACAGTGTGGGACCTGGCTGGAGCCGGAGTACTGCTGCCCCGCAAGACCACCTCGTTCGGCCCGAAGCCAGTCGCCGGGCTCGCCCTGTGCGTCATTGACGCACCGTAGGCGCACCACCCTCAACGCCCCGTCCCCGTAAGGAGTCCCGTTGTCCCCGTCCCAACTCGCCGACGCCGCTGTCCCCGCCGAGCACGCCGGCCACAGCGCCCGCAGACCCGGCCGCGCCGCCGCGCGACGGGCGCGCACCCAGCAGGCCCGGAAGACGTCGCTGTCGGCGCGCTATGTCGGTTACGTCGGCTACTTCGTCGGCGCCGGACTCATCAGCGGCGCGGTGGTACACCATCCGCTGGACCCGGCCCGATACACGCGGATCGCCGTGTACGGCGTCTTGGTCTTCCTCGCCGCCACCGTGCTCAACGAGTTCTTCCTCGCGCGCGACAAGCCCGGCCTGCCGAGGATGCTGCTGGTCATCGGCGCCTCGCTGATGCTCTCGTTCGGCATCGGCATGCTCAGCGGCGGCCTCCAGCACTTCGACGACTTCCCGGCCCGCGGCGCCGTGCTCGTGCCCCTGGGGATAACGGTCTCCTTCATCGCGTATGTGGTGAAGGACGCCGACACATCCTGGCGGCGCATCTTCAGCCCCGTGGGCCTGGCAGTCCTGCTGACCGCCCTGATCAGCTTCGCCGGACTGCGCTACGTGGCCGCCGGCATGAGCGAGCAGCCAGAGGGCGGCGGACACAGTCATGGCAGCGCGGAGGAAGCGGAAGAGGAACAGCCGCACGAGCCTGCCTCCACGGCTGATACATCCCGGCCGGAGACCGATCCGGGGCCCGCAGACGGCGGCGCGGCTGACCAGTCCAGCCACGACGACGGCCACGCTCACTGACCGTCCGGAACACGCTGGACACTCTGCGACGGCCGGATTGCGCCGCAGGGTGTCCACTGATCCACCGCAAGGCCGGCTCGAGCTTACGTATCTCGGCGAGGTTGGTGCCGGTCCTTGCCCCAGGCCCTGACTTCACTGGCGAGGATGCTCGGCATCGTCAGAGCTGACTCACGTAAATTCCTCGCCCGCCGTTCCCGGCCCGGGTCGCCGAAGCCACGAAGATAGGTATCGCGAGGAACAGCCGCCCTGCCGCGCCACGCTCCCGCTGCTCCGCCACCCAGGCATCGGCCCTGTCCCGCTCGATCACGCCCCCTGAACAGACCGCCTCCGCGAGACCCGCCAGCATCGGCACCATCGTGGAGTCCGTGAAGATCCCGGTGTGCACCTGCACCGAGACGTCCCGGAATCCGGCGTCCAGCAGGAGACTCCGGTAGCGCCGGGCGGTACGCGGCCCCGGCACCATGTCCGCGCGGGCCTGCACGATCGCCCTGGTGAGCGCGGCGTCCCGCGCATCGATGACGAGCGTGTCCCAGTCCTGACCAATCAGAACGACCCGTCCGCCAGGGACGAGGACGCGCTTCGCCTCGTCGATCGCCCGCGCCGGGTCTGCCAGATCGTGGTACATCTTCTCGGCCCGGTACCCGTCCAACTCCCCGTCGCCGATCGGCAGGTTGTAGGCGTCGGCGATTCGGAAGTCCGCAGCGGGCCAGCGTCGTCGCGCTACAGCGACCATCGTCTCGTCGCAGTCGAATCCGATGGCTCTAGCACCCTGTTCGGCCAGCTCGCCGACAGCCCGTCCTGCACCGCAGCCGACGTCCGCCACGGTCTTCCCTGAAACCGTGCCGATCAACTCGTATGACCATTGCCTCAGTTCAACGGCCTCGGGTGCTTCGTCGATCACGTCGAGAAGTGCGATCAGCGCCTCCGTTGCGTTCCGGCTGCTCGCGGCCTGTGTCGTTGCCTCGTTCTTGACCATGCGCAACAGGCTGCGACTTAATGCCGACATGAAGTCAAGCGACGAGCAGGAGACGGTCCCCATCGGATCCCTCGCCGAACGATTCGGCCTGGCGACGCATGTCCTGCGGCACTGGGAATCCATGGGCCTGCTGCAACCGCAGCGGGACCGCAGCGGCCGGCGCCGCTACACCCACGACCACTTCGTGCGCGTCGCGGTGATCCTGCGCGCCAAGGAAGCCGGACTGGGTCTCGACGCCATCCGCGACATGATGACGGCCTCCGGCCCCGTAGCACGGCGGACCACTCTGCTGCGCGAGCGCGACGCGCTCCTGCGTCACATAGCCGAGGCTCAGGCGGCCCTTGACCTGCTGCTGTGCGCGCTGGACTGCGAGTACGAGGACTTCACGACATGCCCGCACTTCCAGCAACTGATTGCGGACCGTATAGGTCGAGACACGCCGCGACACGTCCCGGTTTCGTGATCGCCCCCGCGCCGGACCGGGACCCGTCGCTCGCCGCCGTCCGCACGCGGAGGAGTTATGGCCTCCGCGAACCCGAGGGCCACGGACAGCGATTGTTCTTGGCGCCCGCCAGTGGGGAGGCAGGGAGGGCCGGAGTCCGACAGTCGACCCTTCAGCGTGCCGCGGTGCTGTCACGGTGCTTCCCCAGACCGCCGAGATCACCAGGATGAACAGCCTCCTCGACAAGGACCGGCCTACCTGGCAGAGGGCGGTGCGCGCGGTTCGGTGTGCGCCGCCCTCTACCGTTATTGCGCCGAGCATTCCGGAATACCCCCTGGGGGTATACGGTTATGGGTGTGGGCAAGGGAAACGAGCCACGCTCGACGGGATGGGGATGGCGGTCATGGATCACAGTGCACACCACACCGGTACCGGTGACGAGCCTGCCGCGCACCAGGCGCAAGCCGGTCATGCCGGGCACCGCATGGGCGGGGTGACGTGGGGAGCCGCAGCGAAGGCGACGCTGCACTGCCTGACGGGGTGTGCCATCGGCGAGATCCTCGGCATGGTGATCGGGACCGCTCTGATGTGGGGCAACGTCCCCACCATGGTCCTGGCGATCGCCCTGGCGTTCGCATTCGGCTACTCGTTCACGCTGTTCGCGGTCCGCAAGGCCGGCCTGGACTTCAAGACCGCGATCAAGGTGGCGCTGGCCGCCGACACTGTCTCCATCGTGGTGATGGAGGCGGTCGACAACGGGATCATCGCTCTGGTTCCAGGCGCGATGGACGCCCACCTGGACGAGGCGCTGTTCTGGACCTCGCTGTTGGGCGGCTTCGTGGTCGCCTTCCTGCTCACGACCCCGGTCAACAAGTGGATGATCGGCCGCGGCAAGGGTCACGCCGTCGTCCACGCCTACCACTGACCGAGCGACCCAAGACTTGCGCCCGGCCGCACCGTCACGGTGCGGCCGGGCGTACGGTGCCTCCACGACGGCGCCGGCAGCGGGCGCCACTGAACGTGCTTACGCCTTCATGGAAGGGCGACCTGCCCGCCGCCTGCGGCGCGTCACCCAGACCCCGCCGCGATGAACCGCGACATCGGTTGCCACTGGGGACTGAGTGCGCAGGCAGCGGGCCAGCCGTGGCCTGGCCGCCCCCGCAAACCAGGGAGAGCGCCAGGCCCGGCAGCGGCCGCCGTTCCGCATGATCTGCGGCACCGAGACAAGGCGCTGGAGAGCCAGCCGGTGGGCGACGATGCGCGCCACAGGCGGAGGCGCGCCGGACGGCGCACGGAAAAAGGCGGGGCCGGCAGCGTATGCCGCCGGCTCCACCTCTTCCTGGCGCTGTGTCAGCTCAGTTCTTGCCGAGCATCTTGTTCATCTGCTCGATCTCGGCCGTCTGGGCCGTGACCACGTCGTCCGCGAGCTTGACGGCGGGACCGTACTTGCCGTCGGCCTTCTCGGTCTTGGCCATTTCTATGGCGCCCTCGTGGTGCTGGACCATCATGTCGAGGAACATCTTGTCGAACTCGGCGCCGGAAGCCTTCTCCAGCTTGTTCATGTCCTCGCTGCTCATCATGCCGGGCATGGAGGACGACATGTCGTGGTCCATGCCGGGCATGGAGGACGACATGTCCGCGGGGACCTCCTCGCCCCACGAGGTGAGCCAGCCGGACATGGTCTTGATCTCCGGGTCCTGCGCTCCCTTGATCTTCGTGGAGAGGTCCTTGACCTCCTGAGTAGAGGCGCGACCGGCGGCCAGCTTTGCCATGGCGACGGCCTGGCGGTGGTGCTGGATCATTTCCTTGGCGAAGGTGGCGTCCGCGTCGTTGTGGGCGCCGGCCTTGGCCGAGGCAGTTGCGGACGGGCTGGAGTGGGAGTTCATCGACCCCATGTCGTGACCGCCGCTGTCGCTGCCGCAGGCGGCGAGTACGAGAGCGGCCACACCAGCGGTGACGGCGAGGGCGGCACGACGGATGAGCTTGCGGTGTGCATTCATGCTTTGAGCTCCGGTGTTCGGATCTGAAGAAGGGCAGACCGAGGCACGGCACCGCGTCCGCAAGGGAATACGGCGACATGCGGGCCGCTCTAGATCCGCAGGAGCTGGAGTTCGGAGAGAGAGGGCGGGGCGCGACCGCCGTCAGGGCTGCCGCCGAACTGAGAGACGCCTGTCTGCGGCTGCTCGGCGCAGGCCACCACGTCGGGCAGCAGCACCGGCACCACCGCGGGAGCTCCGGCGACGGACGCGGAGGCACAGGTCGAGTCCGCGTGGCCGAGGTGACCCGGGCAGCCGCCGTCACCGTGATCGCATTCGCCCGGCATCGAGACCATGACGCCCGCGTGCGCGGGCACCGCCATCCGGTGGTGCCCGGAGTCAGCGGCTGCCATGGGGGCCGGCCCGAGGCCGTGCATGCCGAGCAGGCCCAGCAACAGGGCGCACACGGGCAGCACGTATGACCGCAACGCGAATTGCGGTCGGGCGAGCTGTCCGGGACGGGTCACGGCCTCATCGTATTCGTAGACCGCCGCTTCCCGGTGCGCTGGGTGTCACACGATCCTCTACGCCAAGGGCTGAAGGGCCGGCTGCTGCGGGGGCAAACAGGGCTGGCCTGGCTGTACGCCCTGGTCCGCAGCCGCAAGAAGTACGCCGCCGCACTCACGGAGGACGGCTGGCGGAGAGTGAGACCGCTCTGCCCCGCTGGTTCACTTCGTTGAAAAGATGTCCGAGGACTAGGTGGCCGTCCTGCGCAACGTGTCCTGCGGAATGTGGGGCGACAGGCGAAGTCGTGAACGCGGCCCCGTACTCGTCGATACACGCAGCCGCGAGCGCCGAGTCCAGGTCCTGAGCCCCGGCATCCGCACCTACCTGAGGAATCTCCGTGATCGCACGCCCGTCCACCCGTGTCCTGCTCTCCGCCGCGGGGACCTCGCTCGCCTCTCTGATCCTTGCCGCCTGCGGTGGCGGGGCGTCTGACACGGGCGAGGAAGCGGCGGCGTCGACCTCGTCGGCGCTGTCGCATGTACACGGCCTGGGCATCGACCCCGCCGACGGACGCGTGTACGCCGCGACCCACAACGGCTTGTACACGGTTGGCAAGGGGCAGCAGCCGAAGCTGGTCGGCGACCGCAAGGACGACTTCATGGGCTTCACGGTGACCGGCGAGAACACCTTCATCGCCAGCGGACACGACGCCGAGGGCAGTAACCGCCCTGGAAACCTCGGTCTGATCGAGACCGACAACTCGGGCCGCGCCTGGACGTCCCGATCGCTGTCCGGAGATGCCGACTTCCACTCCCTGGACTCGGCGAAGGGCACCGTCTACGGCTATGAGGGCGGCCGGATCCGAGTCAGCACTGACCTCAAGACCTGGGACGACCGGGCCGCGCTGCAGGCTCTCGACCTCGCGGCCAGTCCCTCCGGTGACAAGCTGCTGGCCACCACGGCCGAAGGCGTGGTGGCCAGCACCGACGGCGGTCGCACCTTCGGTAAGGGCGCCAGGCCGGTCCAGGCGTTTGTGTCCTGGCCTGCGGGGAAGTCCCTGTTCGGCATCGACACGTCCGGCAAGCTGAGCGTGAGCGCGGACGGCGGCAAGACGTGGAAGCAGCTCACGGCCGTGCCCGGCGGACAGCCCCAGGCGCTGACCGCCGTCGACGCCGACCACATCCTCGCCGCGACGATGACGGGCGTATATGAGTCGCGCGACGGCGGCACGACCTTCACCGAACTCGCGTCGCTCGCTCCATGAAGCCCCGGCGTCAGCGAGCCGCCAGCCCTGGCGCCTGATCTGCGTGCGCAGCTGTTTGCTGCGCACGCAGGCCCTGTTGCCTGCGCCACCCGTGGCGGGTCAGTCCTCGCGGCTTGTACACCGACAGTGCCACTGCGACCAGAAGGACGACCAGGGCCGCGGCGGCATCGGCGAGCAGTTGAACTCTCATACCGAAGAGGTCGCCGCTGGACAGGCTAGCCTCCGCCGCGGCGTCGGCGATGTGGCCGACGACCTGCATGTGCACAAGCAGGAGAACGGTGGCGACGACGTTGATCAGCAGTTTGAACAGGACCCAGTAGTGGCGGAACAAGCCCCACGCGGTCCCCAGGGACTGGACGAGTCCCGTCAGTAGCGAGGCGAAGCTGAGCGGGACCAGGACGTACCAGCCTGTCGGCACCAGCGCGAGATAAGCACCGCGCACGGTCTGTGCATCGTTGCTGGTCAGCCCCGCGGCGGCGAGGACGAGGAAGACGGCGACCGCGCCGAGCCAGCCGACCGAGGCGGTGACGTGCGCGGTGAGGGTGAGTTTGCGGAGGCGGGCGTTCATGACCATGGCGATCAGTGGCCGCCCATTCCGCCGCCGACCGTGTGCATGAGCACGAACGCCACCAGCAACGCGGATCCGGCGGCGACGGCGAGAACCTTCGCCCAGCGCGGCATGCCCGGATGTGCGGCAGGGTCAGGCCCGTGGCCGGCGGCATCGGGGCGGGAGGACGAGTCGGTCATGGGGGAGCCCTTCGTTGTGCTCGGTCGTCGAGGGGGCGGGCGGTGGCGGTCGGCAGTTTACGAGACAGAGTGTCTACGGTGTCAATCAGTGTGTATCGACAACGTCGTCGTGTACGCTGATGCGGTGCCGAAGCTGTGGAACGAGACGATCGAGACGCACCGTCGTGCGGTGCGCGACGCGATTGTGAACACCACGGCGGAGCTGGCCGCCGAGCACGGGGTGCGGGCGGTGACGATGTCGCAGATCGCCGAACAGGCCGGCATCGGCCGGGCCACGCTCTACAAGTACTTCCCGGACGTCGAGACGATCCTGCTCGCCTGGCACGACCGCCGGATCACCGAGCACCTGGGACAGCTGGCCGAGGTCCGGGACCAGGTCGACGGAGCCGCGGCACAGCTCGAAGCGGTCCTCAGGGCGTTCGCTCACATCTCACGCCATTCCCGCGGCCACCACGGCACCGACCTCGCGACCTTCCTCCACCGGGACGAGCGGGTCGCCCACGCCGAGCAGCAGCTCCACGGCATGATCCGTGACCTGCTTGTCGCAGGCGTGCGGACCGGCGACTTCCGGGACGATGTCGCGCCCGACGAGCTCGCGACGTACTGCCTCCACGCCCTCACCGCCGCTACGGCCCTGCCCTCCGAAGCCGCGGCCGACCGCCTGGTCACGGTCACCCTGTCCGGGTTGCGCACCGGGCACCCCGTAGCGGACGACCGGAAGCCGACGAGCCGACACGAAGAGCCCGAACGCCACGGCCACCGCCCGGGCCACTTCGGGCACTGAGCTTTCCCGTCCGCTCCCGCGATTCCGCATCGCCAGGCAGCGGACTCGTCCCAGTTGTTATTGCGACCCTTTTGCATCTGGGTACCGCATGCCGCGAGGATGGTCCGCGACGTCAAGCACCACCGGGATCGAGGACACCATCATGACCGCTGCAACCCAGTCCCAGCCGGGCCTCCTCCGGCGCGTACGCGGAGCACTCACCCCGCGTGAGTGGGCTCGGGCCGGCGGACTGGCCGCCGCGATCCTCGCTCTGCACGTCATCGGCTGGGGCACGCTGCTGCTCATCGTCGTTCCCCAGCACTTCGAGCTCGGCGGGGGACAAGGGGCGTTCGGCATCGGGATCGGGGTCACCGCCTACGTGCTCGGCATGCGGCACGCCTTCGACGCGGACCACATCGCCGCGATCGACAACACCACCCGCAAACTGATCTCTGATGGACAGCGCCCGCTCTCGGTCGGCTTCTTCTTCTCCCTCGGGCACTCGAGCGTCGTGTTCCTGCTCGCCCTGCTCTTCGCGCTCGGTGTGCGCTCCCTCGCCGGACCGGTACAGGACGACGGTTCGAGCCTGCACGCGACGCTCGGCTTCATCGGCACCTCCGTCTCCGGTGTCTTCCTGTACGTCATCGCCGCCTTCAACCTCGTCGCCCTGGTCGGCATCGTGCGGGTCTTCCGACGGGTGCGCACCGGCGGCCACACCGAGGCGGACCTGGAGGCACAGCTCAACGCCGGCGGCGGCGTGATGACCCGGATCCTCGGCCGGGCCACCCGGGCCGTCGGTAAGTCCTGGCACATGTACCCGCTGGGCTTTCTCTTCGGTCTGGGCTTCGACACCGCCACCGAGGTGTCCCTGCTCTTTCTCGCCGCGGGCGCCGCGGGGGCGGGCATTCCCTGGTACGCGATCCTGTGCCTGCCGGTGCTGTTCGCGGCCGGGATGAGCCTGCTCGACACGATCGACGGCTCGTTCATGAACTTCGCGTACTCCTGGGCCTTCTCCAACCCCGTCCGCAAGGTCTTCTACAACATCACCATCACGGGCCTGTCGGTCGCCGCCGCGATGATCATCGGCACTGTCGAACTCCTGTCGATCGCCGCTGACAAGCTCTCCCTGCATGGCGCCTTCTGGCAGTGGGTCGGCGGCATCGACCTCAACAGCGTCGGCTACGCCGTCGTCCTCCTCTTCGTCGTCACCTGGGCGGCCGCCCTGTTGATCTGGCGGTACGGCCGCATCGAGGAGAAGTGGGCCCTTGCGCCCGCGGAAGACTGACAGACATCGGCCGGAACCGCGCACGGACGATGGGGTCAGGCCCTTGAGATTCCGAGGTCGGCGCGCGCCATGGGGGACGCGTGAGGCGTGACATCACCCTCATCGAGGGGTGCCGGGAACCTCGCGGATCGGGCCGGCCGGCAAGTCGCCGGGGGTGCCGATCGTCAGGATGGGCCCATCGTGATGCAGTCGATGAGCCCGTCCGGACAGGCTGGCTGAAGGGTCAGGCGCGGTAGGCCACGTTTGCCATCATCCCGGCCTCACCGTGGTACGCGTTGTGGCAGTGCAGCATCCACTGACCCGGGTTGTCCGCGTCGAAGAAGACGGACAGCTTCTTCTTCGGCAGCACGATCGAGGTGTCCTTGCGCGGTCCGGAGGTGCCGAGCTGGTACGTGTGGCCGTGCAGGTGCATCGGGTGCCACATGTCGGTGTCGTTGATGAAGTCCAGCCGGACGCGCTGGCCCTCCTCGATGAGGATCGGGTTCGCGTCGGGCTCCTTCATGTCGAACGGCGTGCCGTTGATGGCCCAGTCGTACTTGGCCATGCTGCCGGTCAGCCTGACCTCGTGCGTGACGTCGGCCGTGGCGGACTTGAGGCGCACGTCGTCGGCGGCCCGCAGCCGGGATGCCGTCATGATCATGCCGTCGAGTTCCTTCGGGTGGACGGCCGCCTTCGGTGCGCTGCCCGAGCCCGTACGCACCAGGGCCAGACCGCCTGCGTTCTTACCCTCGGCCAGGGCGACGAGCGGGAAGACGCCGTCGCCGAGGGTGACGAGGACGTCGTAACGCTCGCCCATGCCGACCAGCACGGCGTCCACCTCCTGGTGCTGGACCGGGAAGCCGTCGGTGTGGGTGATGGTCAGCTTGTGGCCGCCCAGGGCGACCCGGTACGCGGTGTCCCCACCCGCGTTGATGATCCGCAACCGCACCTTCCTGCCGGGCTTGCCGGTGTAGACGTCCGGATCGGTCGCCACCCGACCGTTGATCAAGTGGTGCGGGTACTTCACATCGCCGGCGTCACCTCCCAGCAGTGCGCTCTCGGCTCCCATGAGCATGAACTTCGACATGCCGCCGGAGGGGGCGGAGGCCGCAGGAGAGGGGGACGCCGATTCGCCACTCATGTCCATCCCTCCCATATCCCCCATGTCGTGGCCATCCATGGCGCCAGAGCCGGGGCTGCTGCTCGCTCCCGTCTCCATGCCGCCCATGCCGTGCTTGAGTTCGGCGAAGACCTCGTCGGGGGTGCCGGTGACGCCATCGACCCAGTCGTCGAGCAGGACGACCCACTCGTCGTCGTAATCGAGTGTCTCCTTCGGGTCCTCGACGATCAGTGGGGCGTACAGGCCGCGGTCGAGCTGGACGCCGACATGCGGGTGGAAGAAGTACGTACCCGGGGCGTCGGCGATGAAGCGGTACGTGAACGTGGAGCCGGCCCGGACGGCGGTCTGGGTGGCGGGCGCAACGCCGTCCATGTCGTTGCGCAGGGCGATGCCGTGCCAGTGGATCGACGTCGCGGTCCTGTTCGGGAGTTGGTTGGACAGCTCGGCCACCAGTGTGTCACCGACCGACAGCCGGACCTCTTTGCCCGGGGTGCGTCCGTCGAAGGCCCAGGTCTTGGGCATGACGCCGGCGCCCAGGTCGATCACGGCGGGCGCCGCGGTCAGGGTGAGCTTCTGCTGCCGTCCGGTGCTGGTCCGCTTCCTCTCGGCGGCGGCGACCGCTGGGCCGGACGGGGTGACCAGGGCGTTGCCGCTGCCGGAACCGGAGCCGTTGCCGCAGGCGGCGAGCGCGCCGGCGCCCGCGACCCCCAGTCCGGCGAGCAGGACGGAGCGACGGTTGATGCTGTTCATGCGGGGTGTCCTCTGAATCGAAACTGCCGATGTGGTCGCGGAGGAACGGCACATCGCGCGCCGTCCGAAGCGGCCTAAATGCGCAGTTGGGAGAGGACGGACAGGTCGGGCGGGGCGCGGCCGACCGTTGCTGCGCCGGGTGCACGCCCCGCTGCGGCGTGCCGCAGGTCCACCAGCGGGGCGAACGCGATCCGGCGGGGTGCGGCGAGCTGCACGGAATCGACGCTTGCCGTGGTGCAGTGCTGCATTGCGCACATGGAGCAGGCGTCGTCGTCGACGTTGTGCGCGGAAATGCCAGAGACCGGTGGTGACGTCTTGCCGGGCATCACGTGACCGGCGTGAGCCGCGTGCGGCATGGAGGAGACGTCCATCGAGGGCGTCTCGTGGTGGACGAGTACGGCCAGCGCGACGCACAGGGTGACAAACACTCCGTACGTCCAGCGGACGGCTATGCCGCCGTCGCGAGCTGACCGAAGCGTCATGGCTTCCATCCGTTCGTGATTACCGGATCAGCATCTTACCCCTAGGGGGTACCTGGATGCTTGGTGCTGCTCCATTCGGCGGGCAGGTTGCCGGCCTTCCTGGGTGTGCAGGGGCAGCGCCCTGCTGCCCCGCGTGGTGCGAAACCCCACCGGTCTGAACGCCCTTTTCCCCCGAGACGTACTCAGGGCGCTGGTAATCGATTCGGGATGGTGAACATGGGATTCATGGCGCTCAGCTGGGTCGTGGCGGTGGTGGCCGCCTTGGTGGCCGCCGTCAGTGCGGTTCGCGCGGTGACCACGGGCGGTGAGATCCGGTTCGCGGCGGGCGGTGACCTGCTGATGGGGCTGTGCATGGCCGCCATGGCCTTGCCGACGACAGTCGGCTGGTACGCGGGCTACGGGATGTGGTGGGCGGTGGTGTTCGGCCTGCTCGGGCTCGGCGGAGGGGTGATGGCGGTCAAGGCCACGCGTGAGTACGGATGGAAGGAGGGTCGTCACTGGGTGCACCTCATCGTCGGCAGTGGCGCCATGGTGATCATGACGCTTGCCATGACGAGCACGTCGTCCGGACCGGTGCTTGACCCAGGGGGCTCATCCATGGCGCACATGTCGGGCATGGAGCACATGGCGAGCATGCCGGGGAACGGCCAGGCGGCTGGCATGGAGTCGATGCGCGGGATGGGCGCCATGTCCGGGATGGACATGCCGGGCATGGCGAAGGCTGCGGCCGGGACCAGTGACTCCGCAGGGTCCGCTACTGGGTGGCGATTCTTGATCGCGGCGCTCGCCGTGTATTTCCTGCTGTCGATCGGTGCCTCAGTGTGGGCCAGGGTGAGAGGTGACAATCGGGCGCGGCGGCGTACCGGCTCGCGGTCCGGTTGGAGCCGCTGGCTGCTGGTCATGCCGGACACGGTGCTCGTCTTCCTGGCGTCACTGACGCTCGCTGCGTGGGACGGGGCCAGGACGGCGCAGCGGCCGGGCGGCGGTCGGCGCCGCAAACTCGGAGCCGCACCGGATGCCGCGCTGGCAGCTCACATCGGTATGGGCGGAGCCATGTCCGCGATGCTGTTGATGATGGCCGTGTGACCGACGGGCGCGATTTCTGGCGCGGCGACGGCGGTCCGGCCTGATGGCGTCCCCTCCCCGCCCCGCCGCGAGTATCTGTCCCGTCAGCGCCGGGGCGGCCGCCGTCCTGCTCGCGACCGCTCTTCCGGCGGGACCATAGAACTGTCGCGCTTGGTGAGCCGCGCACCGCTCGGCCATAACCGCGTTATTGGTCCGGTGGTGGAATACCCCTAGGGGGTATAGCGTTGTCGTCTGTCAGAGGGGCCGGGGAACGGCGCCCCTCTCGACGAGTGCCCCATGCACCCACACCTTGAGGAAGAAGCCATGACCACCAAGACGAACGCCGGCTCCTGCTGCGGCAACGGTTCCTGCAGCTCCGACGCTACGGTCGACATCCAGGGCGACGGTGTCACCACGGTTTACAAGGTGTCCGGGATGACCTGCGGCCACTGTGAGGGCGCGGTCTCCCAGGAGATCTCCGCGCTCGACGGTGTCACCGCGGTCAAGGCCGTCGCCGCGACCGGTGAAGTGACGGTCACCTCCGCCGGCCCGCTCGACGAGGAGGCCGTCCGTGCCGCCGTCGACGAGGCTGGATATGAGCTCGTCGGTCGAGACTGACAGCTCCGTCGGGCCACGCCCGGCAACCCGAGTTCCCTCCCCGTGCCGGGACGTATCGCTCCGCTGATACGGACGCCGTACGTCCCGGCCTACCCAGGAGATACGTCCATGACCAGCACGGCTCCCGAGAAGGCAGTTCGCGGGGCGGCACCAGCGCCCGCCCGCGAGGTCGAGCTCTCCATTGGCGGCATGACCTGCGCCTCGTGCGCCGCCCGGATCGAGAAGAAACTCAACCGCCTGGACGGTGTCACCGCGACCGTCAACTTCGCAACGGAGAAGGCGAAGGTCTCGTACGCGGACGACGTCGAGGTGGCCGACCTCATCGCCACCGTCGAGAAGACCGGCTATACGGCCGAGGAGCCACCCCCGCCCGCTACAGCCACCACGGCCGAGGGCGAGACGCAGGCGGCTCAGGCACCGGACGGAGAGCTGCTGTCGCTGCGGCAGCGTCTGTACGTGTCGCTCGTACTCACCGTGCCCGTGGTGCTGATGGCGATGGTGCCCTCTCTGCAGTTCGACAACTGGCAGTGGCTGTCATTGGCGCTGGCCGCTCCGGTCGTGGTCTGGGGCGCCTTCCCCTTCCACAAGGCCGCGTGGACAAATGCCCGGCACGGCGCCGCGACGATGGACACCCTGGTGTCCATCGGTACGCTCGCCGCGTTCGGCTGGTCCATATGGGCCCTGTTCTGGGGGCATGCCGGTATGCCAGGCATGCGACACGCCTTCGAACTCACCGTCTCCCGCACCGACGGCTCCTCCTCCATCTACTTGGAGGCTGCGGCTGGCGTGACGACGTTCATCCTCGCCGGGCGCTACCTGGAGGCGAAGTCCAAGCGCAAGGCGGGTGCGGCGCTTCGGGCGCTGCTGGAGCTGGGCGCGAAGGACGTCGCCGTGCTGCGGGACGGGAAGGAAGTACGTATCCCTGTTGCGCAGTTGGCAGTCGGTGAGCGTTTTGTCGTACGGCCCGGCGAGAAGATCGCCACCGACGGTACCGTCGTCGAGGGTGCCTCCGCGGTGGACGCCTCCATGCTGACCGGCGAGTCGGTGCCGGTTGATGTGGCAGTCGGGGACGCTGTCACCGGCGCCACGGTCAACGCGGGTGGGCGGCTCGTCGTTGAGGTCACCCGGGTCGGCGCGGACACGCAGCTGGCGCGGATGGCGAAGCTGGTGGAGGATGCGCAGAACGGCAAGGCCGAGGTGCAGCGGCTTGCTGACCGGATCTCTGGGATCTTCGTGCCGGTCGTGCTGCTGATCGCGGCTGGAACGTTCGGGACGTGGCTCGTCGTCACCGGCGACTCGGTCGCCGCGTTCACCGCGGCCGTCGCTGTGCTGATCATCGCCTGCCCGTGCGCCCTCGGCCTCGCGACCCCGACCGCCCTGATGGTCGGTACCGGGCGAGGCGCCCAGCTGGGCATCCTCATCAAGGGCCCCGAGGTATTGGAGTCCACGCGCCGCGTCGACACCGTGGTCCTCGACAAGACCGGCACGGTCACCACCGGCCGGATGCAGCTCCAGGAGGTCATTGCCGCACCGGGCGTCGACAAGGACGAATTGGTCCGACTGGCAGGTGCGTTGGAGCACGCCTCGGAGCACCCGATCGCCCAGGCCATCGCAGCCGGTGCGGCCGAGCGGGTCGGAAGTCTGCCAGTACCGGAGAACTTCGAGAACGTCGCCGGCCTCGGCGTCCAGGGCGTCGTCGACGGTCACGCCGTGCTCGTCGGGCGAGAGAAGCTTCTGGCGGATTGGGCCATCCAACTGCCCCAGGAGCTGGCCGAGGCCAAGGCCGCGGCGGAGGCCGAAGGACGTACGGCGGTCGCCGTCGCCTGGGACGGCGAGGCACGCGGCGTCCTCGCCGTCGCCGACGCGGTCAAGGAGACCAGTGCCGAGGCGGTGGCCGAGCTGCGCAGACTGGGTCTGAAGCCCGTCCTGCTGACCGGCGACAACCAGCTTGTCGCCGAGTCAGTGGCCAAGTCCGTCGGTATCGACGAGGTGATCGCCGAGGTCCTGCCCGAGGACAAGGTGGACGTGGTCAAGAGGCTGCAGGGCGAGGGCCGTACCGTCGCGATGGTCGGTGACGGTGTCAACGACGCGGCCGCGCTCGCCACCGCCGACCTCGGTCTGGCGATGGGCACCGGAACGGACGCGGCGATCGAGGCGGGCGACCTGACCCTCGTACGCGGTGACCTGCGCGTGGCCGCCGACGCGATCCGCCTCTCCCGAAGAACCCTCGCCACCATCAAGGGCAACCTCTTCTGGGCCTTCGGCTACAACGTCGCTGCCCTGCCGCTGGCCGCCTTCGGCATGCTCAACCCGATGATCGCGGGCGCCGCGATGGCCTTCTCGTCGGTCTTCGTGGTGACCAACAGCTTGCGGCTTCGGTCCTTCGAGTAAGCACGCGAGCAACACCGTTGACCAGGGCGCCCGGGCCTGCGGCCCGGGCGCCCCGGTGTTGGAGGCGTGTCACGGCCTGGCAGCGCAGCCAAGGGTCAGGTGCGCAGGAAGAGGGCGAACAGCGGATCGAAGTCGGCTGACGCGTGCCGGCCACCGGCTCATGGGCGTTCATGGGGTGAGGCGTCGTGGCGGGCAGCCCGGCAGCATCCACCGCACCGCTCCTGCTCTCCCTGGCGCTCTTCTCGACCGGGGCTCCAGGTTTCCCACCGCCCCAACTCCCTGAACCGCACTTCGCCGGCTGATACCCGCGCGATGGACGCTCCGGCATCTCGCCCGCCCGATTAGCCATGTAGTTCCTGCTCGGTCTGTCGGACCGGCAGGCGGCCGAGGCGGTGCGCTGCCGTATCGATTTCAAGTACGCCCTGGCCATGGAGCTGGGCGATCCCGGCTTCCACCACAACGTGCTGGCCGACTGCTGAGAGCGCCTCGCCCAGGACGACGCGCTGACGGTCTTCGCCGAGACCGCCGACCGCCTTCCAGACCTTCTGGACCAGCAGGGGATCCCCCTGCTGCGGCTTCAGTGGCTCTTCGAAGGGCTTGCACCGAGGAAGTGGCGGACATCCGTATAAGTTGGCAATGCTGATTTGGTCACGGCTCGACGTGGTTAGCCCATTCGTTCGTCACCCAGGGCTGTATCTGGCAACCTCACGGGCCGGAGCGGAACCAAGCTGGATACAGCCGTGGAAACCCGCTCTTCAGGTCTGCGCAAGTCTGTGCGGTGTGTCCCGGCCCGTCGTAGACGGCCTGGTCGGATCGGGCGCCGACCCGTTGCCCAGGTCGGCCCTGCAGTCGGCCACCCGCGTCCGCCCGCCGTGTTTGCTCTCGTTCCACCCAGCTCAGGGCACCGCAGGGCAAGCTAACCGGTGCCGCAAGTGCAGCCATTGCAGAGGCGAACTCACACTGGTCGCCCTCATCTTCAAGCCCAGCGAGAACTCCGCCGAGGGAAGTCACCCCGCCGGTGTCGTTGCGGTTGGCGCCGAGGGCGCCGCGGCGGGCGGTGCTGACGTCTGGGGCGCAGTCCATCGGCGGTGCGTGGGCGACTCGTGAGGATTGTTCGGTGTGCAAGTGGTTTCGCACTGTCGCCGCTCTGTGTTACATGTTGGATCTTGCTTGGCCAGTGGGGGCTGGCGGGAGGGAAGAGCGGGTGGGGAATTCCGGGGTGCGTCGGGCATCGCGCGTCCAGGACGCGGTGCGGCTCCTGTTCTTGCTTGATCGCTGTGGGGCGCCATGCGGCGACGGAGGGTCAGGGGAGGAGTCGCCAAGTGCGGTCGCGGTGGTCCGTGGGCAGAAGCGGCTGCAGGCTTTGGACTTCTGGCTGCGCAATCCCGACTATCTGGCCGATGAGCTGCTCAACCAGGTCGATGCAGGGAAAGTCCGTGACACCGCATGGGCGCTGGAGCGGGCTAGTGCCTTGATGGAAGGCGACGAGCCGGAGATCTCACGCTACCCGATGGTGCGTTGGCGGTTCGGTGCGTGGGAGGCACTAGATGACGCTTTGGGGCTCTTGTACTCGTATAACCTGATCGACATCGTGCCGGTGGGTGAGCCGCCCACAAAGGTGGACCGGTGGGACTACTACCTGCTGCCTGCAGGCCGGGAGATGGCCGCCGAGCTGCGAACCACCGCTGAAGACCTCGCTTGGTACGACGAGCGGGCCGTGGTCGTACTGGCGGTGGCCGGCCAAAGCAGCGGAAGCCAACTGAAGGCTCTCCAATACGCGCAGGCCGAGTACGAGCGCGCCGTCTGGAAGGCGAGCATCAGCGGCATCACCGACCGAGTGCGTGAGCGACTCGCGCAGGTCACGAAACAGAGGGCAGGAGCGGGCGGATGAGTGACTTCGTCGAGACGGTAGCCCGCCGGGCCGGCGTCGACAGTGGCCAGGCCGGGGAGATCCTTGCACGCCATGGCGTACGGGAGAGTGGTGTTCTGCCCCGTCCGCGTCAGCTACTGATCAAGCGTCTGGCATTCACCGGGGAGAAGAACGGCAAGTCCACCGGCACGGTGGACTTTTCCTGGGACCTGGGACCCGGCCTGTGGGGTGTAACGGCGGACAACCTGCGGGGCAAGAGCAGCATCCTGGAGATCGTCTGGTGGTGCCTGCGTGGTGCCGGTGCTCTGCAGGCCGACGTGAGGAATTGGATTCACCACGTTCGCCTGGATGCCAAGGTCGACGGTGAGCCGTTCACGGTGCAGGTCGACAACACTGGCGACCAGCTCACCGGCTCCCTGACCGTCGGCGTGCAGCAGCACGCCACCCCCTTTGCTGATGAAGCGGAATTCGCCTCAGTGATGGGTGCCTTCATGATGGACCGGCTGGGCCTGGAGTTCCTGCGCGGCTGGCGTAGGGACGCTCGCGCAGAAACTCAGTCCGGCAGCCGGGACGGTCAAGTCGTGATGACTTCCTGGCCTGCCTTCAGCCACGCCCTGCTGTGCCGTAACCGGGAGCGCGACGCATTGCTGGGGGAGACAGCCGGTGGCGGCACGATGGTGAGCCTGCTGCAGATGTTCGTCGGCCTGCCGTGGACGTCGACCCGCCGCGACGCCAAAGCAGCCCTGGACCTGGTGCAGCAGTCCATGCGCGGCCAGCGCCGACGTGCCCAGGAGGACCTCACTGCCCGGGGCTCGTCCCTGCAAGACCTGGAAGACCAACTTGCCCAAGCTCGCTGGGGCGCCGCTCAAGCCGCGACGGCTCCCAGCCTGGAGGAGGCAGTCGAAGTCGTAGAGCAGGCCGGCGCACGTCTGGCAGAACTGACCGCCCAGCACGCAAGTGCTGTGCAGCAGATGCACCAGACGCGCCAAGCCGAGGACGAGATCCACGAAACGCTCGTCCTGGACCAAGCCCGCCTCCGAGATCAGCGTGAGACCGCTGCCGCCCAGCGATTTTTCGGCGCGCTGAAGCCCACCTGCTGCCCGCGCTGCTCCACCACGCTGGACCAACTGCCACACGCCGACCTGGACGAGACGCACTGCCGCATATGTGGCTCCGCCCCCGCGGAAGCACCTACCGACGCGTCCGCATCCGACGAACTGGCCGCCTCCATCGAAACCCTCAAGGAGGCCCACGCCCAGGCGAAAAGCGCCGCCCGGCAGGCCACCAATGCCGCGACCGCCACCGAGGCTGCCCTTGCGCAAGCCCGCGCGGACCTGACCGCAGCACAAGCAGCGATGCCCCGCGAGTCCGCGCTGCGCGCGCACCTGGAAGTGGCCCGCCTCGAAGGCCAGCTCGCCGAGCGCCAAGCGGCCGAACAACGCGCCCGCCAGCCAGACACGATGTCGGTAGAGGAACAAGTACTGGAGATGGCCGCGAAAGAGGCCGACAAGCGGGCCAAGGACGCCTCGACCGAGCTGCTGGGCGCCGTGAGCGAGGAAATCTGCCGCCTGGCGATCCGGCTCGGCATGAAGGAACTCCAGGCCATCAAACTGCTGGGCAACGGCAAACTTGAGGTCACCAAAGGCGGCAGCAAGACCACCTTCACCGCCGTCACACCAGGTGAACAAGTACGCCTGCGCATCGCCACACTGCTCGCGCTACTGCGCGTCGGCAAGGAGACGGGCGTGGGCCGGCACCCCGGCCTGCTCCTGCTCGACTCCGCCGGCGCACAGGAGACCATCGACGTCGACGTGGCCGAAGTCCTCGGCCAGCTCAAGGACATCTGCGAGGAGACCGACGGCCTGCAGGTCATCACCGCCACGGCCAAACGTGACTTGGCCACCGCGGTCATTCCCGCTGACCGCCTGCGCATCGCAGGCCCGGGAGAACCCGTGTGGTAACCAGCCCGCTAAGGTGCTCGACCGTCCCTTGTCGCCCGTCCATCGAGAAAGGCCACCCGCCGTGACCCCCCTCGAGATGCTCCTCGCCCAGGACGGCGATCCACCCACCCTCGACGACCTGGGCGGTGAGGAATCCCTCTGGCAGCAGGCCGACACTCTGGCCGCCTCCCCGCTGTGGTTCCGCGTCGCCGAAACGCTCCTGGCTGAGTGGGACACCCTCCACCATCCAGACCAGGCGGCCACCTTCGTCACCCGCGCCCTGACCACCACCACCAGCCCCGCAGCCGCTGACGACCTCCTCGACCAACTCGTCGAACACCCCGGCTACCTCCAGCGCGCAAGCTTCCAGCTCAACATCGCCGCCCTGGAACGCAGCCGCCACCACAGCACGCCTCTGGAAGCCGAACTGGCCGGCGTCTTCATAGAAGCTGCCCTTCGCCTCGCCCTGCCTGGACCCACCAAGCCCTACGCACTCCTTGACCGCCTCGTCGATCCCGACGCCACGACGGCCCCCACCGCGTACGCCCGGCGTGTCGTCCGCGCACTGAGCACCGCTTACGAACACTGGCGAGACAGTGATCTGCTCATTGCCCTGGAACGCTTCTCCCACACCGCCGTCCACGGCGACGCCGTCTACGAACTCGCCATGTGCCATCTCGCCGACGCCGCCAACGCCCCCGACCGCCTCACCCTGCTGCAAGCCTTCGCCACCGCCCGCGACCTTCTGCAGCAAGCCATCGACGCCGACGAGGACCGTCCCGACGCCACCGCCTTCCTCGCCGCTCTTGATGCCGTTCTTGCTTTCGATGCCGGCGACACCACCACTCTTTCCGCGGCGACTGGCCAGCTGCGCCGCTCGCTCACCGAGCACGCCATGTGGCTTACCGGCACCCGCACCCACTGGCGCGCTGGCCGCTACGACACCGAAGCTGCCTGGTACACCCTCAGCTGCAGCCTCGATCACGCCGACGCCCACTTGGACCAGCCCCTGACCGCCTGGCCCAACCAGACCATCCAGCACATCCTCACCGCTTACACCGCGCACCGTAGTGTCCGCCTTCAGCCTGCCGATGCCGCTCTGGGCTTCCAAGTCTTGGTTGCCCCACGTATCGAAACTGCCTTCGCCAGCCGACAAGGTCTCCTGCTGCACCTGCGAGCTGTGGTCGCCGACGCTCCTGACGACTGGGACGCGGAGGCAGCCCACCAACTTCTCCAAGCTATCGACCACCGCCTCCAAGGCGGTGCCCCCCAGGTCCAGCCAGGAGACCAGGGAAAAGCCGCAGCGGCGGCCTCTTACCCAGAGTTGGCCGCCGCAGTTGGTAGCCAAGTCCTCGCCAACCTGCCCACCTACATGCTCACCAGCCTTCAGACCAGCAACACCGACTGGGAGGCCACCCTTGCCAGCCGGCTGCCGATCGCCCAGCAGCACATCTACAACGATGTCATCGCCGTACTGAAGGGCTGTGGCGACTTCCAGCACCCCACTGTCCGGCAGCACTTCACTCGCCTGATCGTCCAGGCCATTCGCTTCTTGCATAGCAGGACCAACCGCGCCCGCGCCCACCACACACCGCGCTTCGCTTATCTCTTTGCCCCCGGGCCTGGCGAAAAGCTCCCGTTGGAGGAAACAGTCCAGGAAGACCTTCACGACTACCTGGATGGCAACCTGGAGGACGCCGACGTTGAGGTCGCCGACCGCAGTGGCGGCCGCGCTGACATCGAAGTTCGCTTCCCCGGATTCTCTACCGTCATCGAATGTAAGCGCGCGAAGGGTAAAACAACGCGAAAGGGGCTAAGGCGCTACCTCGGCCAGACCGTGGCGTACCAGGCCGGAGGTATTACCCTGGGCATGCTGGTTGTCCTTGACCTGACCCCCAAAACAAGTTGGATCCCCAACATCCGCGACGACATGTGGGCCGATCACATCCCCTCGCCGGATCCAGAACAACGAGACAGGTGGGCCGTCGTAGTCCGCGTACCCGGAAACCGGATATCCCCGTACGCCATGACTCCACCAGTCACGATCCAGTAAATCGGGCCCTGTATGTGACTTGATGGTGTGCTGAGATTAGCCCTGCGGTATGAGTCGTGTGCCTGAGGGCCTGGGGCCCGTTTGTTCGTCGAGCGCACGCGGCGGTCTCGGGCCGGGGTCAGTCAGATTGTTGCTGCATAGAAGAAGGCGGCAGCTCAGCTGTGGGGGCCGCCACCCCTGACGGGCTGGGTATGAAAAAGGGCTCTGAACAGGCGTTTTAGTGGATGGGTGCCTGTTCTCAACTACCGTCCAGAGCTGCCTGTCTCTGGGTATTTCTGGCCGTTCCTGGGTGCCGTTGGTCATGCGTTGGTCACGTGCCCAACCGTGGGTGTGTCTGCGGGCTGCGGTGCCAGAAGGGGCCCGACTCCTCGGAGTCGGGCCCCTGGTCTTCCTGTGCTGGTGTGCTCGGTGGGCGGGCTTTCGCTCGTGCTGGGTCACCGGCGAAATCCCGCACATCGCAGCGACGAAACCGGCTTGCGGAGCCGTGATGCACGCTCGCAATCTCTTCACGTTTTCGGTGGCCAGCGCGGAAATAGACCGGAGTTCGCTTGGCGTTATGGATCTCCAGGCCGAGCGAGGGAATGAGGTGTCGGGGCTGAAGCTGTTCCGGACGGTGAATGGTGGCGTGATCGAGATCGTGGCACGCCTGGCTGACGTCGAGGCCCACGTGCAGGGCCTGGTCGAGGCGAACATGGAGACGCTGCTGGGCGTCCGCTTCCTGGCGAGCGAGTACAGCACAGGTCCGGTGCACGCCGGCCGGATCGACTCGCTGGGGCTGGACGAGAACGGCTCGCCGGTCATCGTCGAGTACAAGCGGGGCACCGACGCCGGCGTCATCAACCAGGGGCTGTTCTACCTGAGCTGGCTCGTGGATCACCGGGCCGAGTTCGAGCACCTGGTCCGCGACCGGCTCGGCGAGACGGCCGCGTCCCAGGTCCGCTGGAGCAGCCCGCGGCTAGTCTGCATCGCCGGCGACTTCACCCGCTACGACGTGCACGCCGTCCGCGAGCACCGGCGCTCCATCGACCTGGTCCGCTACCGACTGTTCGGCAGCGACCTGCTGGGGCTGGAGGCCGTGGCTTCCGTCAGCGGGAGTACGCACGTAGTTCACCGGGGGCGTCGGCCGGCCATCGTGGGGGCGTCGGCCGGTGGCCAGGGCGCCCCGATGGTGGAGCTGGCGACCGCCGTCGACGCGGCGCTGCTGGGCCTCGGGGATGGCGTGAACCGCGTGCAGCGCAAGCAGTACACGGCCTTCCAGCGGCTGCGGAACTTCGCCTGCGTGTGCCCGCCACAGAAGACCAAGCTCCTGGTGTACCTGAGGGTCGACCCGAACCAGGTCGACCTTGTTCCTGGGTTCACCCGGGACGTGTCCGGGCTCGGGCATCACGGGACGGGCGACCTGGAGGTGCAGCTCCGCACGCCGAGGGACGTCGAGCGGGCCGGGGAGTTGTTCCGCGCGAGCTACGCGGCAGCTTGATGGTCCGTGGCGTCGGGTGCCTTTCGATGGGCGTACAGGTTGTGGCGGTGGACTATCAATGATGTGTGGGATCGCCGGTTTGGGTATCCGGCGATCCCGCGTTACCGTGCCCCGCGTTCACGCGGGACCCCACCTGTGGCTGACACCCCGGGCTGACCCTCGCACCGCGGTTCGCCGACGGCCGCCAGGTTTGATGTTGGCCTAGAACGCAGGACCGGCCTCCGGTTGGTGCTGGAGGCCGGTCCGCGGCGGGAGCATCCCGCTGAGTGTGGTGAGGGTGTTGGTTCAGCCGAGGGTGTTCAGCATCGCTCCTTCGATGTGGTCGGCGGCGTGGCGGTGGCCGCGGGCGTTGGGGTGTACAAAGGACAGCTGGTCCGGGAGGGTGACGAAGCCTTCGACCCACTTGCTGGCGTCACAGACGCTGTGGCCCTGGGAGGAGGCGTAGAGGTCGACGAAGCTGGCGGTTTCCTGCGTGCCGGTCGAGTCGTCGATGGCCTTGTTGAGGGGTTCCAGGATGTCCTTGCGCAGCCATTCCAGATCGCCCTGGGTGATCGTGCCGAACTTCGTCAGGTCGCCGAAGCCGCACTTGGCGGTGTCCTTGGGGACGATCGTCGGGTAGCCGACGGCCACGATCTTCGCTTTCGGGGCGCGCTCGTGGAGCACGGTGAGCATCCGGTCGTACTCGTGGCGCACCTTCTTCAGCCGGGCAGGGACGCCGGCACCCAGGGCGTCCTTGCACGGCGTGCCCTTGCCTTCGCTCTCGGCTCCCAGCTCCGGGCACTTCATGAGGATGTCGGCGAAGCCGAGGGTGTTTCCGCCCACGCCTACGGTGATGACGTCGGTGCCGGGGCCCACCGCCTCGGACTGCGGAGGCACCGCGGGGAAGGGGTAGTCCGGGTCTTCGGAGATGGGCGGCAGGTGACGGCCGATCGGGTGCTGGGGTGTGTCGGTGACGTTCTCGATGGTGGCGGCGCCGCAGCTGACGTTGGTCAGGTCGAAGAGGCCGCCGAGGTCGCGGTCGATGACCTGGGGGTAGGACCGGTCGGTGCGCTCGCAGCCATCACGCGGGACTTCGAAGGTGTCGCCCGCGGCCCGGATGACCCCGGCCGTGTAGGAGTCGCCCAGGGCGACCCACTGGTGCTCTTCGACCGCGGCGGCGGGCTGGGCGACGGAGAGCTGGACGGCGGTGAGGGCTGCGGCCGAGCCGAGCAGGGCGAGACGAGTACGGAAGCGTGCCACGACATCTCCAGGGTGAGGGGAACGAATCCGCCCCGACCATATACACAGAGTCACTAACTGTGTCGATTTCGTAACGAAGAGCATCCGTTTGGGGCACTACCCCAGGTGGGCCGACCACCGCCGAACCCTGGAAGTCATCGCGTGGAAGTACCGCACCTGATCGCCCTGGCGGGACCTGCCCCTCCTCGCAGACGATGGCCGGTGTCCGCTGCCAGCGATCGACCACCCAACGGGCATCCGCAGGCCCAGAGTCCGTGCAGGGTGGCCCGCGTCGGCGTCGGAAGGGGCGCGGGCCACCTGGCCGGCTCCGGGCAGGCAGCAACCGCCGATGGCCGGTGCGATTGATCCTGCCGGATCACGAGGCGTGCGGCGACCGGTGCGGGCCGAGCGGGTCGGGTGATCCGGTGTGGGTGTCGGCCCAGGCTGAGCACAGGTCGTGGAAGCGGATACGCAGGTCGTCCAGCCGGTCCTGGCTGGCCAGGGGGAGGAGGTAGACGTTGTCCCGGTACGGGGCGAAGCCGACGCTCCTCCAGGCTGCGGTGATCTTTGCGTTGATCTGGTCGAACTCGGCCTGCTCCGGCAGCCAGCCTTCCGGGTGCGCACTGATGCCGGGCGAGCAGGCGACGGCGCGGACACCGGGCGCGAGGCGGTCGATCGCCTCGGCGGCGAGGACGGGCCCCAGGCCGAAGCCGCGCCAGGCAGGCGCGAGGGTCACCCGTTCCATGACCAGCAGGTCGGTGCCCACGTATTCGAGACGCTGCTCGGCCTCGGTTGTGAAGTAGCCGGTCCCCTGATCCAGTAGGGCGTCACCGATCTCGAACAGCTCCTCGGACTCCTCCTCCATGGCCGCCCAGGCATTCATGCCCTGAGTGAGGCGGACGCGGTAGAGCACCATCGTGCCTACCTCGTGGCTGGCCTCATCGGCGCCCTGGCATTGGACGAGGACGTCCCACTGCTCCAGGGTCTGCTCGTGCGGGCTGTCGAGCAGTCCGTGCCGGTGGCTGTACTGCAGATGTAGCCGCGCGGGGTTCGCCGGCAGGTCCTGAGGCGGTCTCACCCGCAGCAGCCTAACCAGGCCCTGTATGCCACCACTCGGAGCCGTTGCCGCTCTCGGCGGATCAGCGGGCGCGGAGGCTGTGCGCCGGCGGGGGCGGCTCGGCAGCCAGGGGCGTGGGTGTCGTGGTGCTGCGGACGGTGGGCGCCCGCGGTGGGATGGGGATGCGCTGCCCGGTGCCGTGGGCGAGTTCTTCGGCGAGGTCGGTCAGGAGCGCGATGGGGGTTCTCGATGAGGCTTGGATGGCCCAGGTGGGCTGGCTGAGGTTGGGGCCGGCCCACAGCGTCCAGGTCGGCGTGGCGCCATCGGGATGTTGCGCGGCGACGGAGTCGAACTGGAGCCCTGCGCCGTGCGGGGTCTGCCAGTGCATCCACCGTCCGGCGGCGTTGTGCTGCCAGCCGGCTTCGGTGAGGGGGCGGGTGGCCTCGGCCACCGCCCTGCTGCTGTCGGCGTCTCCGACCGGGGTGTCCTCGGCTTTGCCTGAACCGAGCGCGGCAAGCAGGGCCTGGAGCACCGGGGCCGGGGTGGCTGTAGTCGCGGTGAGATGCCAGAGCCGGTCGGAGACGGGCGTCTCGTAGGCGGCCACGGTCCAGGCCGTTTCGCGGGGGTGGGCTTCATGGACCTGCTCGATGCGCAGGGTGTGGTCTTCGCGGAACACGTGGGTGTGGGCGTCGTCCCAGGTGCGCCACTTCTCCCAGTCGTTGTTCTCGGTCAGGAACGCTTCGAGGAGGGCGTCGCCGTCGCCGGGGTCGGCTGCGTAGGAGGGCACGGTCTGGGGGCCTTCGACGAGTTGTTCGGGTTCCGGTTCCGGAGCGGGTGCGCCGAGCGACGTGCGGGCCTGTTCGGTCTGTCGTTCGGTGTCGGTTGCGGGCGTCGGACCGGGGCGCGCACGGGGGCCGTGCTGGTACTGGAAGGCGCTGAGCGCCTGGGCGGCCGAGGGGTACTCGGTCTCGACTTGGCGCAGGTGATTCTCGCCGTGGAGATGGACGCTGGTGCCGGTGTCGAGGTAGGTGCCGACCGCGACCTTGGTCCAACCGTCGTCGGCGTGGGTATGGACGGCCAGACGGCCGTGACGGATGTCCTCGTAGATCTTGTTGGCCGCGTCGGAGACCTCTCGGATTTCCGTGCGGGTGCACCAAGACATGGGGTACGCCGGCCAGGTCCACTCTTCGTCGATCGCCTCGCGCAGTGCGGGCGTGACCTGCGTGACGATGCCCTCGCCGGTGAGGGCCTCGGCTGCCCGCTCGGCCCATTAGGGCTCCTCCCGGTCGATGCGGGCCATCACCAGGGTGCGGTCGTCGACGGGCTCAAAGCCGTGCGCGGTCAGCAGGGTGCGCGCCAGCGTGTGTTGGGAGCCGGTAACGGTGGCGGTCACAGCGCTGGTGTGGAGGGGGTGGGTATCGAAGCGGACGTGCGCGTCGAGAGGGGATGCGGACACGGTGGATCTCCTCTATCGGTTGGCGGGCCTTACGGTCTGGCCACCGTCGTGGGGTGTTATCGGGTGATGCGGGCGGTCTTCGCCGTCGGTGGACCTGCGCGGGCGCTCGACGTAGGTTGCGGTCGTGCGGGCGGGGGTGGTCCGGTGGCGTGCTGCCAGCGGACACGGACGGCACCGATGTCGGCGAGGGATCGGCGGGCACCGACGACGAGCTGGAACGGCGTGTTCGCCGGATCGTCGGCATACGCCGCGATGTGCTGTCCGGCGTTCGCGGCTGTGGCCAGGAGGGAACGCTGCAGGGCGCGTTCGGCCCAGTGCTCTACCGACCCGGCGGGTTCGGCCAGCAGGCGGAGCACGTGGCCCGGTTCGCTGCCGCTGTCCAGCAGACCGCGCTGCTGGGCTTCCCAGAGGACGGTCACCGGGTCGACGGGCTCCTGGCGGCGCGCGAGCGCGGTCAGGCACTGCCACAGTCCGGCGTGCAAGAGCTGGGTGAAGTCCTCGGGGAGCAGCCATCGGACGGAGTCGATGCCGGCGGGGCCTGCTGTGGCGGTCGCGAGCAGTAGCTGCTCCTCCTCCACCGCCTCGGCGTAGTCGGGAGCGAGGGTGGGCGGCGGGGCGGGGGTACGAGGAAGAACGCCGGCGCGCGGCGGGAAGCGTGCCCCGATGTCGTCCACGACCGCGGCCAGCACGCCCGCCTCGGCGAGGACCGCTTGGACCGGGTGTGGGAGGGAGGTGTCATGGACGGTCTGGACGAGGTGCTCGGCGGCGGCCCTGAGACGGCGGCGGGCGTGCTCGGCTTCGACCATGCGGGCGTAGGCCGGTGCGTGGCGGGGCCAGGGGCAGACCTGGATGAGGTGGTGCAGGTGGCCGGCGGTCAGTCCGCGCGCCTGCTCGCGGCCGGTGGCGAGCACTTGGTCGAGCCAGATGGTGTTCTTCGCATGCTCGGCCGGGTCGGGTGGGGGCAGCGTGCTGATCGCGGCGAAGAGGGCAGCGTGCTCGGCGGTGGAGAACGAGGCGGCGCCGATGCCGGTGATGTCGCTGAGGCGGTGCGGATCGAGGAGGAGGGCGCCGAGGAGGGCCTGTTCGACGTGGAACACCGGGTGTGGCGGCGGGATCTCGAGATCGTCCTGGTCGGGTTCGAAGCTGTGAAGCATTAGGCGGCGAGGGCGAAGCTGTCGGGGCTGAGGTGGACGCCGAGGTGGGGGGCGAGGAGGTGGGCTGCGAACAGCGGGGGGACCGCATTGCCGATCTGCGAGAACTGCTGGCCCTTGTTCCCCGCCCAGGGATAGTCGGCGGGGAACGTCTGCAGGACTCCCGCCTCGCGGGCGGTGATCCGGATCGGATCCGGCCGGGCCTGGTCCTCCACAGCCCCCGGCTGCGGGCCGACGGGTTCGGCGACCCAGGTGCACTCGTTGGCCCGGTGCCCGAAGAACAGCGTCCCCGCCGGCTCGCACAGTGACCGGATGGTGGCGTTGGTTTGGCTGTTGCTACGCAGGGACCACCGCCACGAACCGGCATGCCCCGTGAACGTAGGGGCGGGGCCGTCGGCGCGACTTGCGCCGCGCGTGCCATGACGGGCCGTCCAGCCCGCGCCTCGTGCGTGCGGTTCGAGGACCACGTGCGCGGCAGGGTGCTGGGGCAGCCAGTCGCCGCGGTCGCGGGCGTTAACAAGGGTCTGGCGAGAACCGGACGGGAACGGCTCAGGGCCGCCGCCAGGCCCGCCGCCCGCACAGACGGTGGGAACGGGGCGGAGGGTGGCACCCCATCCGAGAGCCTCGGCCATGCTGACCCAGCGGGTGCGGCCCGGACCGAACAGCGAGTCCGGCTCGGCGACTTTGGCGTGTGTCGGCGAAGGCGGCTGCGCCATACGGACCCGGGAGGCGAGCAGGATCGCCCGCCTCCGTGTCTGTGGCACCCCGTAGTCGGCCGCGTTGAGGATCCCCGTCCACACCGAGAATCCCCAGCTCCGGAGCACTGCGGCGTACTGCCGCCACAGAGGCAGGACATCGGGGACCTCCTCCATGGCGACCCACTCCGGCTCACCGACCTGGTGGAGGGCGTGGAGGTAGCGCATCGGTTCCGCCGCGAGCAGGGAGCGCTCGTCACGGCATGCACCGAGGAGGCGCTCGCGGGTGTCGCGGCCGACGGCGAGATCCTCGACCGCCGCGTGGACCAGCGGCTGGTCCACCAAGCCCAGGCGCTTGCCGGCCATGCTCCACGCCTGGCACGGCGGGGACGCGATCAGCCCCCGCGTGCGGCCGACGAAAGGCCCCACCGGATACCTGGCCACATCGGCCCGAATCGTCAATTGCCCCGCCGCGGCACGCGTCTTACAGGCCCACTCGTCCCATTCCAGACCGACGTCCCGCACGCCGAGAACACCCAGCGCACTGCTCCAGCCACCCGGCCCCGCGAAGAGGTCGAGAATCACGCGGCCAGCTCGAAGCCGTCCGGTGCCGGCGCGTCCGCATCGCCGCGGCACGCCCAGGGCGAGCAGCCGTCCATGACCCCGATCTCCAGCTCGTCGGCCTCGTTAGCGGCTCGCTCGGCGGCGGTGACGTGATCGATGGGGGCCTGGTCCAGCGGCACGCGGGAGCGGTGCAGGAATGCCTGCCCGAGCAGATGGTGACCGGCCGCGGTCGCGCGGGCGTTGCCCTGGCGGATCGCCGCGTCGAAGGAGACGACGTCCTCCCATTCCTCGGGGCTGTCTCGGATGTGCCGCCACTGCGCGTTGCCGTGGAAGGGGCAGCCGAGGCACGACGACTTCGGGGTGTCCGCGAGGCCAAGGGAGGTGAGGTACCGGACGCAGTCGGTGCGCGACCAGTTGAGGTCGATCAGGGGGTGGCGGTTGCGCATGTAGCGGACGCCGGAGTCCTTGGCGCGGTGGAACTCGTCGGTGGAGATGCCGACCCACTGCTCGACGAAGACGTCCTTGGGAATCCGCTGAGGGTAGGGGTAGCCGAGGAGATCCCGAATTTGTCGTTTAATCGGTTTGATCTTGTACTCCCCGGTGCACTGGCGCCGGGTCATTCCTGCCTTTCCATCCTGATTCAGGATGTAAAGGGGCATGGATGCAAAGCGATGGCTGGGGTCGAGAGCGTCGTCGCGGATGTTCCCGGCCGAGACGCGCAGGACTGGGATCCCGGCGGGGGCGGCGATCTCGCGCTCGATCCGGTCGAGATGGGCGTACACGGCGCGGGGCTCCCAGCCGGTGTCGGCGAAAACCGCGTAATCGACCTTGGGGAGCTCACCGTTGGCGGACAGGGCGAGCATGGCGGTGGACTGAACGCCCGCGCCGAGAGATATGGCGCGGAAGGCGGGAGTGCTGGAGATACGTGTTCCTAGGAGGGGATAGAGGGAGGCGGGGAAGGCGTCCGACGCACGCGGCCGTGCCTGGGAAGTGGAGCCCCGGACGGGTCCGGCGGGTACCTGGCCGAAGAGCCCGGGCCCAGACGGACGGCATGCTCAGCGGCGGCGTGGAGCCTGCGGTGAGGGACTCGTCGGCAGTGCGGTGGCGTGTCGTGCCTGCGGGCTGGGTGGCACGGGTGCCGAGGTCTGGCTGGCGAAGGCGGGGGCGACGAGCGTGAGGGTCTCGGCGATCTGCAGGGTCTGAGCGTGTGCGGCACGCAACTGTTCGGCGACGTCGTTGGGGAGCCGGTCCCACTGCGCCCGGTACTGGTAGCGCTGGATGATCTCTGCGGCGTTGCCCAGCTGGTCCGCGATCTGCCGCAGGACGGCGGTCTTCTGTCCGGGGGCGGTCGCGGTGTGGGTGGCCTGCAGGAGCGCGTCGAAGGCGGTGGGCAGCGGGGTGTCGTCTGGGGGGAGGCCGTAGAGGTGCGCGTGCAGTGCGTGGGCGAATGTCGTCACGGGGCCGCCGCGGGAGCGGTGGTGGTACTCGGCTGCTGCCTGTCGGCGCACGCCGAAGCTGATGGTGACGTCTCGGGGTGCGGCTCCGGGGCTTAGTTGGTCGGCCAGGGCTTGCGCCAGGTCGTGCGCTGTGGGGGAGGAGGAAGGCGTGGGGAGTCTCCGGGAGGGGCGGTCAACGGGTGCTATGGGGGCCTTCGTTGAGTGAGTGCGGTCATGGGGCTTGCCACAGTGCCGGGCGATCTGCACGGGCCCGTGCTCTGTTCGCGGCCGGGAGGGTGTGTGCCAGCCGGGCCGGGGCGGGCGCTGCGCGAGGACGCGCCATCCGGCCCCCGCAGTGAAGCTCCGCTCTCGCCCGCCTGGGTGTAGGTGATCAGGCATCGGTATCCGAGTGCCTTGGCCGCTCTCCAGGCGGCGCCGTACAGCAACGAGTTGGCGTTGGGCGTGCCGTCGCTGGCGGTACGGGTGACTTCGAGGGTCGTGCCGTCGTCCAGGTGCCGGGCGACGGGGCGGCCGACCACGGCCACGGCGCGCAGGACGCCGGCCTCGTCCGCGGCACCGACCGAGAAGATCTGCCCGACGGGCGGCGGATGGTGGCGGTGCCAGAGGCGGACGAACTCCTTGGCGTCGCGGGAGCGCACGGGCACCAGGTGCAGGCGGGACTCGCTCATGCGGCCGGTCCGAAGTCGGCCTGCGTGGGCTCGTGTTTCGCGACGGCGCGGGCGGTGATCGCCTTCGATGCCCGGTCGGATGCTGCGGCCAGTTCCGCTGCGCCGGGCTCCAGGTACCACGGGCGGAGGTTCAACATCGCGGCGCGCAGACCGGTGGCGAAGAGCAGCGCGGTGCCCTTGGGCAGGGCACGGATCGCGTCGGCGGGCAGGATCCGCTCCTGTCGCATGCTGATTGAGGTCGACGTGCCGGACTCCGACTGGGAGGTGGAGGTGGTCTCGACGTCGTGGTCGCCGATCAGCCGGGAGAGCTTGTCGGCGAAGTCGGGGTCGTCGATACCGGAGCCGATGACCTTGATGGTGGAGGCGGACCACATGGCGTCCATGCCGGCGTCGCCCCACACTTTCTGGCCCTGGCGGTAGGACTGCAGGATGGTGATCGGGATGATGCCGCGCGATCCCAAGTGCGAGTACAGGTCGGGGAGATCGCTGATTTTGCAGACGTTGGCGGCCTCGTCGAGGATCGCGAGCATCGGAGGGTCGAGTCGTCCGCCGGCGCGTTCGGCCTGGGCGGTCGCGGCTCGCATCACCGAGTCCGCGCACGCCGCGATCAGCGCCGATGCTCCGCCGCCGCCGTCCTTCGACAGCAGGAACAGCGTGTCGGTGGACGTCACGAAGTCGGCCGGCTTGAACTCGCGCACGCCCTTCTGCGGGGTGACCCAGGCGGCGATCTCGCTGTTCAGCAGCGCGGCAGCGTACTGGCGGGCCGTCTCGTAGATGCCGTCGCGTGTCTCGGGCGGTCCCTCGACCGTGCCCTTGAGCTGGGCGGCGACCGCGGTGAAGCGGTGGTCGCGGAGGATGTCCAGCGGGGTGCGGTCGGCGGGGAAGGCCAGCCACTGCATGACGTCGGTGATCGGCCGCTCGTCGAGCGCGGCGGCGAGGAACAGCTGGCTCAGGATGTTACTGCCGGCCTTGGACCAGAAGTCGCCCTGCTGGCTCGCGTCCACCGACGCGGCGAGGAAGTGCCCGGCCAACCTGCCCGCACCGTCCAGGGTTTTCGCGGAGGAGAGTGGGTCCCACCACATGTCGCGTGCGGCATGTGCGATCTGCTGCGGGTCCATCGCCCACACCTGACCGACGCGGGACCGGGCGTCGTACGTCGCGGTGAAGGCGTCACCGGCGGCCTTGTTCGACGTCAGGAGGACCGGCCCGGGTGCGGCGAGGATCGAAGGGATCGCGAGGGAGGTGGTCTTGCCCGAGCGGGGGGCCATGATGGCGACGGCCACGTCCTCGTAGCCCATGCGCACCTCGTGCTTGGTGCCCTGCAGGTCGCCGAGCAGGATGCCGGTGTCGCTGGCCTCGATGTGCTTGACGTCCTTCAGGCTCGGGCGCAGGGAGCGGGCCTTGACGGTGATGGCCTTGGCCATCAGCGGCTCGATGTCGGCGGCCTTGGCCATGCTCGTGATCTTCTTCCGGCCGCCGCCGCGACTCTTGTGCCGGGCCCATGCGATGCCGGCCGCCACCCCGAGGATCAGGAGCAGGAGGGCGGGCACGATGCGGGCGCCGATCAGCAGGGACGTTTCCCCCGCGGCGGGCCAGACCTGCGCAGGGTGGAGCAGCGCGGCGGCCGGCTGGTACGGCGCCCAGTCGCCTCGGGTGAGGTAGGCGGTGATGTTGCCGGACAGCCAGGCGAGGTGGGCGAGGGGGACGACGATCGCGAGCATGCCGAGCAGGAGGCGAAGGACGAGGTCGTACCCGTCGGTAGAACTGTTGGATGAGGAGGGAGACAGAGGGGTGCTTCCGGAGCGGGGACAGGGTTAGCGGCTGCGGGGGTCCCGGGCCGCTGGCCGCGGCCGGGGGATTGGGCCTGCTGGTGAGCTGCGGCGGCGGGCAGCGAGAGACTGGACGCGATCTTCGAGCGCAGCGGCGACCAGGCTGGTGCGGACGTCGATGGATCGCCGGGTCACGACGCGTTCGGCGCGGGCGGGGACACCGCGCCGACTGCTGGGGCGCCAGAGGGGCTTCGGATCGGCGAGTGCCCCGGTGAACGCGGCGACGAGATGCGGCGGCGTGTGCTCGTCGAAGCGGGCCTGCCAGATCGGCCGCCGGTCCGGGTCGAGCGTGGCCTCAACGGACCAGGCGCCTGGGCTTTCCGCGCTGCCGAGCCGCTGGACGTAGGCGGTGCCGTGCGGTGACACCAGGCCCTCACCTCCGATGGTGGGAGGCGACCACGCGAACTGCCGGAGTGTCTCGTACGGATCGCACGATGCGGCCGGGTTCGCCGTGGGGGCGGTGAGGGTGTCGGTGACGGCGGCGATGAGTTCGACCGGAGTGTGGGCGCCGAAGCTGGCGTACCAGGCCGACCGGTCCGGCTCCGCGGCATGGCTCAACGTCCACCACTGACCGTCGGGAGCGGGCTCCAGACGCAGGAGGGCCTTCTGGTCGGGGCTGGAAAGCAGGACCCGCGGCAGCAACGGGTCGTCGCCGTGGCTCCAGCCGCTGGCGCGGTGAAGGGGCACGGTGACCCAGGCCGGGTCACCGCCGCCGGCCAGGTGCCGCGGCGCGATGAAGTCGACCTCGACGGTCTCGGGAAACCCCATGCTCACTTCCGCAGCGCGTTACGCCGGTCGTTCGCCGAGGCGCGTGCCGGTGCGGGCGCCAGGGGCGAGGGGGCCGCACGAGCGGCGGCGTTGATCTCGCGGAGCGTCTTGCCGTGGGTGGCCCAGTCGTCGAGGTAGCTCCAGCATTCGGCGTGATGCTCCGCGAGGGCGTCGTCGAATTCCGGCGTGCCGGGCAAGGCGGTGGTGGGGAGGGCGTCCCGGGCCAGCAGCCACTGCTCGTGCAGTTCGTCGAGCCGGTCGAGGGCGGCCTTCAGGACACCCAACTGGTAGACCCAGCGGCCCTGGACGGTCCTTTCGGGCAGGTGGGTGAGCTGAGTTTCTGCCGTGGTCAGCAGATGGCGGGCGCCGTAGCGCAGCGGCTCGAACGCTGTGAGGGTGTCGGCGTCGCGCCGGCTGGCGCGCAGCCCGTAGGTGTGATCGTCGTAGGGCCAGCCGTCCAGGCCGGTGTGCTCGTCGGAGTAGGCGTCCCAGGCGTCGAGGATCTCCTTGCTGTCGCTCAGGTAGCGGTCGAGGTAGCGCAGAAAATCACGGTGTGCGCGGTGATCGGTGGAGATGAGGAAAGGGTCCTGTCGGTCAGCGGCGAGCGGCCGGCTGGGAGGAGCTGGGCTTCGCCGGGATCGTCATGGGCTCCGCCTGCTGCCGACAGACGGAGCGTGCGTGCGCGCGGAGAGACGAGAGGCGGTCGGTGTGGGCGTCCACCACCTGCTGCGGGCGCAGGGAGCTGGGCTTCTGCGCGGCACTGTGATGGCCGGTGCGTTCGTACATGCCCCGCTGGAGCGGGCCACGGTCGACCAGCGCGGTGAGGAAGGAGCCGACCAAGGCGGCGGGCACGTGTTCGTTGAAATAGGCGTGCCAGATACGCGGGCCTGGGAACGGACCGTGGCCGCGCTCGCGGGTCTCGATGTGCCAGGACGGTCGGTCGTGAAATTCGTTGAGCCTGCGCAGTTCGACGTGGCACAGGGCGTCCGGTGAGCGCGCGGCGCTCTCCGACTCGCGATGCCAGCCTGCCGAGATCACTGCCTGCCATGGGTCCGGCTGCTCCGGCGGCGTAACAACGAGGGCGTCCGTGAGGGCGGCGAGGACCTCGGCGGGGACGAGTTCACCGAACTCGGCGTACCAGCTCGGGGCGGTGTCGGTGGACGCGGACACCAGCCGCCACCACGCGGCTGCGGCGCCCCGCGGGTCGAACTGCATCTGGTGCCGGCCGTCGGGGCTGCGCAGGTCGACTTCGGCGCTCAAGGGGTCGGAGACGAGGTTCCATCCGGCGGCGGCCAGGCCGTGGGTGACATGGCGGATATCGCCCGGGCCTGCGAGGTGGCGGGGGCTGGTATCGAACGGGATCTGGCTGGTGTGCTTGTCGGTGAACGCGGCGAGCTGCCGTTTGTTCACCGGCACCCGTTGTCCACCTGCTCCTTCACCGCGCCGTTGCCGTACAGGTTGCGCAGTCCGTCCAGCACGTAGTGCAGGGCGTGCTGGTCGGCCTGCTCCCATGCGGCGACGCGCAGTTCGGTGATGAGCCGGTTGCCGGCGTCGGTGCGCGGGGCATCCGGGTGGTCCTGGAGAGCGCGGGCGAGGGCACGCAAGGTGTCGGCGAGCTGGATGGGCAGGCCCGTGTACTCGTCGAGGAGTGGTTCGACGAGGGCGAGGGCCTCCACGGGGTCGGGGCTCTCGCGCAGGTAGTTGGTGAGGTCTGCCAGGGTCTCGGTTGCGGTGCGGATCGTGTCGGGGGTGAGGGCGGGCATCGGGCTCCTTGGGACGGGGCGGGTGGTCAGCGGCGGGTTTTGGCGGCGCTGGCGGCAGTACGGAGCCGGGCGCTGGTGCGCGGTCGGGCGCTGTTGCGGGCCCAGGTGGCGGCGCGGGCGGCCGTGATCCGGGCCTGCTGCCAGGCACTGAGCTGGGAGGGTGTGACGGAGACCGACCAGGTGCGGACCTCGGCGCTCAGCGGGACATGTCCGCGCGGGCGCATCACGGGATCGGGGCTGGCCAACGCGGCCGAGAAGGCTTGCACCAGGTGCATCGGGGTGGTGGGTGTGAAGGTGGCGGTCCAGGCGGTGCCGCGGCTGTCCTTCGCTCCGCTCCACCATCGTGCCGAACCGTCGGGGCTCTGGCGGTACTGCATCCAGGCGGTGCCATCCGGGCTGGCTGCGGTGTAGTGCTCGCCCTCGACCCGTGCGTGCCAGCGCTGCTCCTCCAGAGGCGCCCAGACGTTGGGCGCGTGCGCGGAGCGGGGGAGGGTGAGAGCATCGGTCAGCCCGGCGACGATCTCCACGGGCGTTTCGCGTCCGAGATGCGCCGACCACGAGTTGTTCAAGCCGTCGGCGGCGCCGTTGATGGCCCATCCGCCAGGCCGGCCGTGGGGGTCGTAGGCGATGCGGACGGTGCGGTCTGGGCTCTCCATGGCCAGGGGACCGCCCTTCTTGGAGCGGTCTCGCCAGCCTGAGGCGCGCAGGAACTCGCCGACGTGCCGGACGTCGCCGCCGCCGGCCAGGGCCCGGGGATGGACGAGGTAGTGCTGCTCGGCCGGCTCGCCTGGCCCCCAGACGTGCCACTGCTTCTTCTTCACCGACGTCGCCGGACGACGAGCGGCACGGGTGTGGGCGGCGTTGCTGCGATGGTGGTGGGCTGGGTGCTGATACGGCGCAGGGTTTCCTGGTGTTCGTCCAGGTCGAAGACCATGTCGTCGAGCATGTTCGCGGCGCGGCCCAGCGCGAGCCACACCTCCGCCGGCAGCTCGCCGCGTTCGGCCTGGTCCTTGGCGAACCGGCTGCCGGTGATCATGAGATGGGTGATGCCGCCGAAGACGCCGTTGTCCGCGTCCAGCACACGGGCGATGACCTGTGTGGCCTGGGACGGGGGGAGTTGGGAGAGCCGGTCGGCGAGTCGGCTGAGCTGGCGGGTGATCTCGTCGGCCAACTTCAGCGGGTCAGGTGAGGGATGGGACATGCTCCTCCGGATCGAGAGGACTTCTCAGGCGGGTGGTGGCCGGCGGGCTGTGCTGGGGCGGTTCTTGCTTCCGAGCGGATCCCCGGCGGCGGCGAGGCGCGGTCGGGGACGGTGAGGATGCAGGCGCGCAGGTAGCGACGGAACAAGGCAGTGACGAGGCGGGGCTTGAGCCGCTGGCTGATCGGTGGTGGCGTGCGGGGTGCTACGGGTTTCTCCGGTGGATTGAGCGGTGCGCGGGGCGGGCGGCCCCAGCCGGGTACCGGGGCCGCCCGAAAGGGAGCCTTACGGAGTGCGCCGTGGTACGGGACGCGAGGACGCGGCCGGTACCGGGTGCTTCGCGGCGGCCCGGGACGTGCTGGCGGGCACCTCCCGTATGGCCTGCCGGTAGGCGGCTTCGTCAAAGACCGCGGGGGCGCAGTTGACGTCGTACCCGGCCAGGAGGAGGGCGGGGACGGCGCGCGTCGCCAGGCGCTTCTGCTCCTCGGCACCGAAGTGTTCGGGCACGGTGTGCCAGATGTACAACGGGGTGCCGCGGGGGTACTCGTGGCGTTCCAGACCGAGCTGTTCCAGCAGCCTGTGCAACTCGGCCGAGGCGCCGGTGGGGGTGTCGGCGTGGATGGTGGTGGTCAGGGCTTTGACGTAGATCTCGACGTCAGTGCCGTATTCATCGGCCAGGTTGGCCATGGTTCTTCTTCCGGTTCAGCGGCTGCGGGGCACCTTGGCGGCCGGGGGCTGGGCGGGGCCCGGGGGCGTCGCTGCGTTGATGGCCGGTCCGGGAGCGCGTGCTGCGTGGTTGCGGGCACGAAGAATGTGACGCGCGGCGTCGGACAGCGATCGGGTGGTGTCGCCGAGCCGTGTGACGGGCTCGGATGCCGCCCAGGGTTCGGTGCCCTGGACGCTGCTTGCGGCGCCCCAGGCCCGGACGACCACTTCCCTGGTGAGGGGCAGCAAGCCGTTGACCGGGGCGGCGATCTCGGTGAGGACCTCGGCCACCTCGCTGCCGGTCTCGGCGGCCGAGGCCCGCTCGGCGAGCCGGGCGAGGTAGCGCACGGCCGTGTCGCGTTCTCCGTCCGGTGCGGTCAGCGCGTTCAGGGCGGGATCGAGGTGGACGCTGAATCCTGCGGCGAGCAGGGCGTGCGAGGCGGCAGTGGCCTTCAGACGCTGCTGCTCGGCGGGGAGGCCGTGTGGCAGTCGGTGATAGTCCCCGCGGGGGCCGGCCCAGGAGAGGAATCCGCCGGTGCGCTGGAGGATGTCCGCCGCCTTCTCGGTTCCGCCGATGGCGACGACGAGTTCGGTGCGGGGGTCCTTGGTGATGGTGACGTACTCCAGCACCCAGAAGTCGGGCTCGGGTGTCATCGCGTCTTGGCGGCCGGCGCACGGGTGGTGGCCGGAGCGGCGGGCACGGTCGCTGGGGTGGACGTGGGCGCTGTGCGTGAGGCGGAGTGCTGGAGCGCGGTGACGATGCCGAGCGTGTCGAGCTGCGGGCCGATCTGGCGCAGGGTCTGGGCCTGCGCTCGGGTGTCTTCGCCGCTGAGGCGGTAGATGCCGCTGTGAGGGTCCTGGAGGAAGCCGTGTGCCTCAAGGACGGCGCCGGCGGTGTCGCCGACGGACGCGGCGGCGACGCTGCCGTCCTGCTGCCAGGTCAGCACGACCCGGTCCGGCTGGGACGGCTGGATGCTGTCCAGGGCGTTGTTCCGGGCTCGGGCGAGCGCGATGTCGTACCGGGGAAGCAGGTCTCCGGCGACCTGCTCGGCACTCAGGAACGGGTCATCGGTCAGCGCGACGCCGTTGGGCTCGGCCACGGAGCGGTATGCCTCGTCGGGCAGTGCGCGGGGGGCGACGGCGGCGAGGAGGAATCCGTCGCGTACGTCATGCCGGTCCAGGACGACGAGCTGGGCGCCGTCCGGGCGGCTCAGGACGGATGCCCGGCGCAGCGGGTGCTCGGCGAGGGACTCAGCGACCAGGTCCAGGTCCCAGATGCGGTCGGCCAGGTCGGCGAGGTCGTCCTTGGCTTCCGGAGGGAGATGGGAGCTGGTCCAGGTGTTGGGGAGTTCGCCGGCGAGGACGTCGGCGAACGAGGCGAGACGGTCAGAGGTGTGATCGTGCAAAAGGGTCCTTGAGCGAGATGGATCAGCGGCGCGGTCCGGCGGCCACCAGCGACGGCGGGACCGGAAGCGTGCGCGGAGGGGGCGGGCAGGCGCACACGGCGGAACGTTCGCGTTCCGAGGCGGGGACCTCTTCGGTGCAGACGCTGCGGCCGGGGTGCGGGGCGTGCCGGTCAGCGAGCTGGTTGCGGGTGTGGACGAGGTCGCTGTGCAGGACGCGGAGGTGCTCGTCGGCGAGGTAGCGCAGCCGCCGGGCGGTGTACGGATCGGCCGCGTCACCGAGTTCCTCGTGGAAGTCGGCGATCGCTGTGAGGACGTCGCCCAGGGCGGTCAGGACGCCGTCGTGGCTAGCAGTCAGCTCGGTGAGGACGTCGGCTACCTCCTCCGTCGTGGTGGCCTCGCGGATCCGTTCGCCGAGATGGGCGACCGAAGAACCCAGCGTGGGGTAACTGGCCGGCAGGGAGTCGGTGTCGAAGTCCTCGTCGCAGTCGACGTGGTACCCGGCGGAGCGAAGCCGCGCGACGGCGTCGGTGGCCAGCTTCTGTTCCTTTTCATCGCTCAGGCCGGTGGGTGCGCGGTGGTAGGTCTCGTGGACGCGAACGACGGAAACAAATCCCGCGCGCTGCAGGACGCTGTGTGCCTCGGGATCCCCACCGCGGGCGAGAACCTCGTCGGAGTGCGGATCGCGACGGATGGCCAGGAAGCGGTCGGCCAGGGGCAAAGAGACGTGTCTCCTACGGTGATCGGCGGGCAGTGTGTCGGGTGTGCGTGCGGGATCACGACGCGGTGTCCACCGTCACCGTGCTGCTCCACGGTCGGCGACGTGGACGATCTGGCCGAGGTCGGTCGTGGTGTACCAGCCGCAGTCGATCAGGTCCTCGCGGGCGGCGAACGCAGGGAGGACGGACCTCTCCATGGCGCGCAAGTAGATAAGGCAGTCGGGGCAGGCGGTGCCGAGATGGATCAGGTAGCGGGGGTGCGCGGTGACGAAGGTCTGCTGGCCGCCGGTCGGGTTCCGCAGGCGCCAGCCGTCCTCGTCCGTCGGCGTGTGCCGGGACGGCGTCACGACGCTCATCGACTCGCCCCAGAGTTCACCGGCCACCACACCCTTCAGGACGATCACTTGGTCGCCGGCCTTGAAGTGCTGGTGGGTGATGTCGCGACCGGGCGTGAGCCGGTCTGGGCTGGGGGCGAGCCGGGGAGGGTGAGGCAGGCGCTGGGAGCGGTGGAGCAACGAAGGTCCTTCCACGGGGCGGCGGGAGGATCAATGGTCCGTGTGATTACCGGTTTGGCTAACCGGCGAGCGTCACGTACGTTCCTGGCGCAGCCGCTGGTCCGAAAGGTTCGACCGGACGGGCTTTGGTCCGGAAGCGACGACATCGGTCGGGCCTGGTGACGGTCCGGAGCGTCTGGCCAGTGATCAGCGGAAGGGGTTTTCCGTCCCACGGTCCTTCTCCCCCGCAGCCTCAAGGAGTTCGACCAGGTCGGCCCCTTCGGCGTCGCGCTGGTCGATCCACCATCCGGCTCGTGTGACTGCACGCGCCTTCTCTTCCAGGACCGTCCAATCCGTCTCGTCCCAGGTGCCCTCCAGGACGAGCGCGGTGTGCGCGGCGGTCACCAGCTGGTGTCGGGATCGCTCTCCCCAGTCCAGGGCCTTCTCCGGTCCCTCCAGCGGCGGCATGTCGAACTTCTCCGTCCATGCCACGGCGGCCTGCTGTTCTTCGGCCCGCTTGGCGGCGAGCCAGCGGGCGAAGCCTGCCCGCCGGTCGGCGGGCCTGTCGGACAGGTCTCGGACGACCTCGTGGCCGCAGGTGTGCTGGATGGTCCACTGCTTAGGGAACCGCGGGGAATTGCGTTAGATGCGTGATCCGGAGTTGGTTGAGCTGGTGTTCTGCGGCTTCATGCCGAGTACCTCTCTCTGAAGTTGAGGCCAGTGGCCTGGGGTATTGCGCGGGTGAGTGCATCTGATGCATGATTCGCGCGGCCAATGGAGGGGGCGGAGGGATGCCCAGAGCGGGACTGCAGGACGCTTCAGCGCAGCTCGTGCTGCTCCAGGGCGTGTCTCTGCTGCATCCCGAGGACGCGGTCTTCGAGGCGATGCTTGAGGGCTGGGGCCGACAGCAGCGCGGCGGGCGCAGGCTGCAGTCGGAGACGATCAACGACCGGCAGAGCATGGTGCGGCGCTTCGCCGAATACACCAACGCCTATCCGTGGCAGTGGTCGGCTTCCGACCTCGACGAGTGGATGACGTACCTGATCGCCGAGTTGAAGCGAGCGGAGTCGACGATCCGCGGGTACCAGGGTGCAATCCGGATGTTCTGCGACTACGTCACGTCGCCGCACTACCAGTGGCCCGCCGAGTGCGAGACCCGCTTCGGGATTCACCCCGTGCAGATCTGCCACGAGTGGAACACCGTCGCGCACCTGGCCGACTATGAGGGCGGCGCCCGGCGGCGGCCGATGACGCGGGAGGAGATTCAAATTTTCCTCGATCACGCGGACGCTCAGGTCGACCGAGCGATCCGGCTGGGGCGCAAGGGAGCGCTTGCGGCCTACCGGGACGCCACAGTGTTCAAGTTGATGTACGGCTGGGGCACGCGCTGCACCGAGACGTCCCGGTTGGACGTCACCGACTTCTACCGCAACCCGAAAGCTCCGGAGCTGGGCAACTTCGGTTCGCTGCACGTGCGTTACGGCAAGCGGACCAAGGGGTCGCCGCCGCGTCGACGTACGACGCTCAGCGTGATGCCCTGGGCGGTGGAGGCGGTCGAGGACTACGTGATCAACGCCCGGCCCCGCTACGCGATGGCACTCGAGAAGTCGGCGCTGTGGCTGACCGAACGAGGCGGGCGCCTCAAGGCCCGCGAGATCGAGGACCGGTTCGCGACCTACCGCGACGCGCTGGGCTTGGACAAGGCACTGGTCCCGCACTGCCTTCGACACAGCCACGTGACCCACCAGATCGAGGACGGCGCAGACCCCGTTTTCGTCCAGCGGCAGGTCGGCCACCGCTACGCCTCCACGACCGCCCTCTACACCGGAGTGAGCGGGGACTTCATGAACACGATGATGCGCAAGGTCTTGGACCAGGCCCTGCAAGGCGGGCAGTAGGGAGACGATGTGACGCAGAAACTGGACTACCGCTGGCATCTGCGGGAGGTGATGGCCACCCGCGGCATGTTCTCCACCACCGACCTGCGCCCCCTGCTGGCCGAACGCGGCATCGACCTCTCGCCCAGTCAGACCTACCGCCTGGTGGTGGAACGGCCCGAGCGGCTGAGCCTGAAGACTTTGATGGCCCTGCTCGACATCCTGGGCTGCAGCATGGACGAGCTCATCGAGCCCATCGCGGCGGCCGGCTCCCAGAGCCGTCACAGCGCCGCGGCCGGCGGCGGACCGGCGCCCGGGAAGGACGCCGGGCTCGGCGACTTGCGGCCCAAGCGGGCCCGGATCGTGCCCGAGTAGGCGCCGCTCGTGCCCGACAGTGAGCTGCCGCGCTTCGCTACGGAGCCCGAGGTCCTGATCAGCGAGATCGTCCGATCGGTCGACCCTGCATGCGTGCGGATCGATGTCGCCGCCGTGCTCCGGGTGGTCTTCCGCCAGCGGCCCCAGCTGCGGACGCTCGCCAAGGCTGTTCAGGCCCGACCGGACCTGCTGACGTCCGGTCGCCCCGAGGGGCCACGCGCGATTGAACGACTCGTCCGGGCGCTACGCGAGGCTGGTGCCGAACAGCTGGTACTGCCCCGCTGCGGCGACTGCGGGCGACAGCGACCGCTGACCGGCCTGGCCGACGGCGCACGTATCTGTGGTGCGTGCAGCAACCGCCGCATCGCGCGAGCCAACCCTTGCGTGATCTGCGGGAGTACCACCTTCGTTGGGCGCGACCGCGCCGGGCGGCCCCGCTGCCGCGCCCATCCGCCCTGGGGTGACACAGACCCGGCCGAGGAACTGGCCAAGCTGATCGCCGCCAGCCTCTTCAGTGTCTCGCTTGCGACCGCGCAGCAGGCTATTCGCTCGGTTGAACCCACTCGACCCGGCCAGCTCCGACTGCTGTGGGCGCTCGAAGAAGCTCCCGGCCTGCTGACCGGACGCGGCGCGGAGGGGCCACCCAAGATCTCCGTCCTGGCCAAGGCGCTGATCGATCACGGCGCCCGCGGCGTGATCGTTCCCTCGTGCCCGTTCTGCCAGCGTTCCACAGACCTCAAACAGCGTCGTGACGGCCTGCGCTGCTGCACGCCGTGCCGACGCGACACCAAGACCGCGACGTGCGCAATCTGCCGACGCGTGCGACCGATCGGCGGCCGAAGGTTCGACGGCCAGCCCATGTGCGGCACCTGCCGCCAGCACGACCCCTTCAACCACAGGCCGTGCAGCGTCTGCGGCGAGATGCGCCTCAGGAAGTCACGCACCGACGACGGCGGAGTCTGCACCACCTGCCGAAAGATCCCCACCGCGGTCTGCGCGACCTGCGGAGCACGCAGACCCTGCCACTTCGCCGCCACCGACCCCAAGTGCTTGCCCTGCAGCGCCAAGGAACGCAAGGAAGCCATCTGCGCTGGCTGTGGCAAGCATCGGCGCGTCAACAACCGCACCGCCACCGGCGACCCGCTGTGCGGAAACTGCGGCAACAAGCCCAAGCCGTGCGCCGCCTGCGGCGGGATCTTCCGCACCAGCGGCCGGACCCCCGAGGGCGAGCCCCTGTGCCAGACCTGCTGGGCCAAGCATCCCGCCGCCCACCGTCCCTGTACCCAGTGCGGGTCCATCGAACGGCTATACCGGCACGGATGGTGCGCCGCCTGCGCACGCGCCGCTGACCTACGAGCACTACTCAGCCAACCGGGTGGCCTCCTACGCCCGGAGCTGGAGCCGGTCTTCCAGGCGCTTCTGAAGCCGCCGCCCCGCACCGTGTTGCGCTGGATCCACAAAGTTCCCGCCCGCCGGGCCGCCCTCCAGGCCCTCGCGATGGAGCACGGGCCGATCACCCACGAAATCCTCGACCGCTTCGCTGCCGCGCCCACCGTAGAATACCTGCGGGCCGCTCTGGTCGCCGCGGGAGCCCTGCCCGCTCGTGACGAGCAACTGGCCCGTCTGGAACGTTGGTTGGCGAAGACCACCGGTCGTGTCTCGTCCGCCGAGGAGCGCAGGATCCTGCGTAACTACACGAATTGGCAGCCCCTACGTAGGCTCCGCAGCCTGCCCGCCGGACAGTTGGTCACCCACGGTCGGGCCGAGGCCGTCCGGGTCGAGATCCGTAACGTGGCCCGCCTACTGGAATGGCTCCACGACGGCGGCACCACCCTGGCCGCCTGCACCCAGGACCAGGTGGACGTCTGGCTCAGCGAGGGTCCCACCACCCGTGCCACGGTCCGCGGATTCCTGCTCTGGACCAGCAAACGCGGTCACAGCCGGCCACTGACCGCGCCGGTCATCAGTAACTACTTCGCCGCGCGCATCATCAGCAAGGACCAACGCTGGGCACTGGTCCACCTCCTCGTCCACGATGAACAACTCCAAGTTGGCGACCGGGCCGCCGGTCTGCTCCTGTTGCTGTTCGCCCAACCCGTGGGCCGTATCAGCCGTCTCACCACCGAACACATCGTCGACCGTGGCGACACGCTCGCTCTGAAGCTCGGGCGCGTCCCGGTCGAGATTCCAGAGCCCCTGGACGCACTGATCCGCCAACTCGTCGAGCAGCGGGACGGTCGCGCGGCCACTGTCCCGATCGAGAAACCCAAGTGGCTGTTCCACAGCATCTACCCCGGACAACCGATCGACCCGCACACTCTCGGTCGGCGCCTGAAGGCGATCGGCGTCCCGCCACAACTCGCGCGTCACGCATCGCTGATGGACATCGCCTCGGAGCTGCCCGCCTTCGTGATCAGCCGACTGCTCGGGTTCCACCAGTCCACTGGAGACAACTGGACCCGTGAGAGCCAGGGCTTCGCCGCCGACTACGCCGCAGAAGTCAGTCGCCGCTTGTAGGATCTCGCGCTCGGCTTCATACGGCGACTGTGTGAACGGAGGTCAAGCCCGCGCGCGGGCGGGTACCTCCCGGGCGAGGGCGATCGCGACGGCACCGAGAAGGCTCCCAGTGGTCCAGCGTTGCCACTTGGCCCATGCCGGACGGCTCTTGAGCAGACTGGCGATTGATCCAGCAGCGAGCACGATCAGCGCGTTCACGGTGAGACCTAGCGCGATCTGCACAGCGCCGAGAGTGAACCCCTGGGCCGTGGTGTGACCGCGTGCGGGATCGATGAACTGCGGGATGAGCGCGAGGTACAGGATGGCGACCTTCGGGTTGAGCAGGTTGGTGATCAGCCCCATCCGCAGCAGCCTCCAGTGCGAGTCGCGCTGGAGACTGCGTGGCTCGAACAACCCGCGGCCTCCCTGCCTGAGTGTCTGCCAGGCCAGGAATGCGAGGTAGGCCGCGCCGGCGGCTTTGAAACCGATGTACAGCCACGGGACGGCAACGAAGACCACTGCCAACCCCACGTTGGCCAAAGTCATGTAAACGAGGAAGCCCGCCGCAGTCCCGACCAGCGAGACAAGCCCAGCCGTGCGGCCCTGGCTGACGCTCCGAGACACCAGGTACACCATATTCGGGCCCGGCGTCAGCGCCATCCCTAGTTCGACCAGGGCCATTCCGCCAGCTGCCGCCGATGAGATCATCACACACGTCACCATGTCAGATGCGACGTAACAGGCGTCACCCGGCACCCGGTCGGCGCTTCTGCGATGGCATCAGGACTCCCTGCCCTCGAGTCGGCATCAACAACCCTCGTGCTGCACCGGAGGCTCTGGCTTCACGCACCCACCCGCTCGAGATCAGCCAACCAGGCACTCCGTTCGACCAGAACCGCCCTCGTGATCCACAGAGATTCGGCTTCTCATGCCAGCGGGTAGTCGTAGCGCAGGAAGCCCTTGAAGCTCGCCACCTTGTCGTACAGTGCGCGGGCAACGGTGTTGGTCTCCTGAGTGGTCCAGTACAGGCGTGAAGCCCCACGCTCCCGCGACACATCGGCCACGTTCTCGATCAGCATCCGCGCCACACCCCGGCCGCGCGCCTCCTCGGCGACGAAGAGGTCCTGGAGATAGCAGCTGTCTTCCATCCAGAACGTCGGGTGGAACAGATAGTGCGCGATGCCGACCAGCTTCCCGTTCGACCAGGCGCCGACACCGTAGAAACCCGTACCGCGCTGCAGCCGCAGCCAAGTCTCCTCGTACCCCTCGTCCGCCACTGCGGTTTGGTAGAACGCCTTGTAACCGCGCGCCAGAACTTCCCAGGCCACACGATCCTCTTCGTGCAACGAACCAATGTCGATCACGGTTGCCCCTCCTCAAATGCCAGCCGTCAGTTGATCCGGTGATCCGCCGGGCGCTGACTACAAGTCGGCCTGGTCGGCCATGTCGTTGCCCATCGGGGCGACGTCGGCGCCCATGTGTTTTGAAGGCACCAGCAGGTTGAGCACGTCGTACGGACGTGCTGCGACCGGGTGGACACCGACCCGGAATCCGGCGCGTGCGCCCCACCTGGCGTGCACGCCCAGCGATCCCGCGGCGTTGGCACAGCCGAGGTCTACTTCGGCATCGCCCACATATGCTGTTTCCTCGGCCGGTACTCCGAGCTGCCGCTGAGCCAGCAGCAGTCCGTCCGGGGCCGGCTTGGGCCGCTCGACGTCGTCGCCTGCGACGACCACGTCAAATCGCGCGTCGATGCCGGTGGCAGCGAGCATGCTCAGAGCCACTCGCCGCGTGGCCGCCGTGAATACGCCAAGCCGCTGGCCTGCATCGGCGAGTTCGTCGAGGAGGGCCGGTATGCCAGGGAAAGGCCTCAGCTCGGCAATGGCCGGATCCAGGTGTGCGTGGAAGCACTCGACTTCGGTGGAGCCGCATGCGCGGCCGAGGAAGTGTGCCAGCACCAGTTCTGTGTGGCCGACATGCCAGCCGGCGACCACCTCGTCCGGCGAGACCGGCGGGCCGCCGAGCGACCGAATCGCGTCGGCGTAGGCCCGGGACACCGTGGGGACGCTGTCCAGAAGCGTCCCATCCATGTCGAAGACAACTGCACGCATGGCTCACGATCCTGACCTCCACGCCCCGTTCGACGCCAGGGCCACTTCCCCAACACTGGCCACATTTGCTCGGCGCTGTATCGCGGCAGGCGGCATGCCGGACTCAAATAGAGTGCCCAGGGTCCAACGCAACATCGCGCAACCTTCGCTGCGATGGGTCATCCGCGCCACAGTCACCTGACTCCCTTTTCCTCACGTTCTGATAGCCGGGTGCACCAACAACCCCCGGTGAACTCCGTTTGATGGGAGTTGCGTTCGAGGTCGGGCTGCTGGTCTGGGGCTTCAAATCGAGTTGCTTTCGTTGGCGGTTGGTGTGGTGGCCTGCGTCGTTGCTGCGGGGGGTCATGCGGCAGATGCACGAGTCATGCGGCGGACGGAGGTGCCTGGAGCGCTTGGCGGTGGTCTCGGTGACGCTGCCGCCTTCTGCGTCGTCTCAGCGTGTCCTGCGGATGGCGTCTGTGGCCGCCTTAGCGATGGCGGCGGGAGCGCTGGAGGGCTGGGGCAGGTGCAGCAAGGTGGTCCCCGGCAAGTGCAGGGACTTGGCGGTAAGGGTGAGCTGGAGTACGGCGCAGCCGGCGCTCGTGAGCTGCTTGACGCGGGTGACGGCTTGAGCGGTCTCGTCGCTGCCGTAGTGGGCGTCGGTGACGATCACGAGGAGGCGGCCGGCGCCGGGGCGGCTGAGTTCGAGGCCGTGGTCGAGTGCATCGATGGCGTCGCCGAGGTTGTGGTGGCCGCCGTTGGCAGCGAACGTCGTCACGCGCTCTGGTGCTCGATGGGTGGGTCGGGTCAATGCGGTCAGGTGCCTGTCATAGGCGATGGTGGCGGTAAGGGAGTCGGGGTCGGTCAGGGCTGCTGCGCGTGCCACGATCCAAGCAGCGGACGCGACGGGCGCGCAGGCGGCACGCATGGAGCCCGAGACGTCGACGGCGATACCCACACGCAGCGGTGGGGTGGGGGAGTTCCGGCGGCGGGTGTGGGTGAACGGCTCCGCGGTAGGGACCGACCCGGCCGCCCGCTGAGCGTCGCGGGCGAGGGCCGCGCGCATGTTGAGGCGCCCGGGCGGGGTGGGGCTGGTGGTCCGTTCCTCGGTCCGCTCGCGGTAGGCGGCGGCACGCAGGGCGCGGCTCAGGCGCGCGGCGGCACTCTGCTCGGCGGCGGTGGGCCTGCGAGTGCCGGTGACCGGGTTGCCGTAGGGCGCCGGTGTGCCGTCAGGGGCGACGGTAGTGCCACGGGCGTTGAAGACGCTCTTGGCGGTGGCGGCGGCCTTGCGTCGCTGGCCGGCCCGCTCGGCGCGGTCCTGAGCCTGCGCCTTGGACCGCGCGGCCGTGGCGTCGGCCGCTGCGGCCTGTGCCGCGAGGTCGGCGGCGTCAGTGGCGGCCGTGCTGTCCATGACGACCCCCACGGCGCCGGACAGCAGATCGACGAGGTTGTCCGGCACAGGCAGAGCGGGGGCCGCGGCGCCCAGAGCGTCGCACCATTCTTGAGCGTGCGCGAGCATGGTCGTGGCGTCGTGGTCGGCGCACTGGTGGGCTGCGGTCCAGATGCGGGTGAGCGTGGCCAGCAAGGGCGCGCCCAGCACCTTTTCGCACAGATCGGCGACGGCCAGGGTCTCGCCGGCGTCCAGGATGCCGACGTCACGGCGGCCGAGGATCAAGGCCGCCACGGCGGCGGCCTGCTCGATGCCCTGGAGGGTGGGGTGGGCGATGTCGGGCATGACCAGGGTTCGGGCACTGGTGCGCAGGTACGTGCGGTCCGTGGGCCGCGTGAGCAGGTGTGCGCCTTCGACGCGGCTCTCCTCCAGCAGGAGCGCGGCCTCGACGACACGGGGGTCCGCTCCGGCAGGCGCCGTCCAGAGAGAGTGGGCCGCGTGCGCGGCCTCGTGGACGAACACTCCCCAGGCGGCGGGATACCGGTCCTCGTCGCCCACGATCCGCGGATGGATCTCGTGGGGCTGGAAGGGGGCGAACAAGCGGGCGTCGAACTCGACCTCGCCCAGAGTGGGGAAGAACGCGGCTGGCGCGCCGCTGCGCGTGCCGGGGCGGCAGGTGACGAGGAGGTCCTGGCGGCCAGAGAGGTCGACCAGCCGGTCGCCGAGTTCGGCTCCCACGCGCAGCCACGCGGCCGGGGAGGAACGGGGTTGCGCGGGCGGGGCGCCGTCGTCGTCCCAGCGCGCGAGGTCGGCGTCGTCGTCCGGCGCGGTGGCGGGGGACTGGACGTGGTGGTGGGCGCTCATCGCGAGCGACCCCGGTGCGCGGAGACGGCGCTGCCCGCAGGCTGCCGGACGGCCGAGGCGGAGAGCTGCTTGCCGAGGGTGAGGGGAGCGACCTCCTTGACGCCGACAGCCTTGATAACGGCGGCAGCGACGGCGTCGCGATCCTCCACCGGAGCGATGCCGACCAGGTTCGCGAGTGCGGCCTTGGCGCCGAGGACGGCCTCGGTCTTCTGGTAGCTGAGCAGTTCCCGCAGTTGGGGGGCCCAGCCCAGCTCGCCGAGTTCAACCTGGTGGGCGAGGTGTCGGGCGACCCGGACCACCCGGGCATCGATCCTCAAGGCCAGGGCGAGGTCATAGTCCGTGCCGATCTGGATCTGCACGCTGAACCGGGACGACAGCGCCTCCGTCAACACCGCCCCGTGGACGCCGGGATTGTGGCCCGCCACCACGTAGAAACCCGGCTCGGCCTTGATGGTCTCGCCCTTGTGGGCCTTGACCTGGATCTGCCTGCGCCCGTCCATCGCGGGATACAGCGCCGCCAGGACCTTAGGTGAGATCAAGGTGGCATCGTCGATCAGCAGGGCGCGGCCCTCGGTCATCGCCGTGACCAGCGGACCGTACTGGAAGACGTAGGCTCCCGCGTCGTCCTGAGTGTACTCGCCGATCAAGTCGCCGACCGTGGTGTCGCCGTCACCGGCGACGGTGAGCAGGTCCGGGAACGCCGCCTCGACCAGACTCGTCTTGCCGGTGCCCGGAGGGCCGTAGAGCAGCACCGGCACGTCGGCGTCGCGCAGGCGATTCAGCGCCTCGACGTCGGGTAGATCGGCCAGCTCCCGGGGGTGGTAGAGCTGGCCCCCCGCGCGGCGGATCGGGCCGGTCTTCTTCGGCATGGTTGCGGCGGGAATGGTCGTGCGGGCCGTCGGCGCCTGGGCGCGGGGAGCGTGGGTGCCCGGTGGGCTGATCACAGCGGTCTGCGCGGCTGCGGCGGTCTTCGCGTTCGCGCGGAACTCCGGTTGTCCGGTTCCGCCTTGGTCGGCTTCGCCGCGTCGCACCAGGGTGAGGGCGGCGTTGCGGACGGCGCCGTGGGAGTGGCCCAGCTGCCGGGCCATGTCCCCGATGGTGAGCGCGTCCGCCGGCCGGTCGGCCAGCAGTCGAGCCACCTTGGCCCGCAGTTCGCCGCCCTTGGTACGCGCTGGACTGGTAGGCGGTCCGGCTGTGGTCAAAACGAGGCCCCTTCAACAGGTGTGGGTGCGGGCGGGGTTGGTGACGTGCTGGAGAGGCTGTCCGGCTCGGACCACGGACTGTGCCGACATCGGCGAGCGGGCCAACCGGGGCGCGCCGTCGGCGCTCACCGGCCGACCGAGGGCTCGGTCCAGGTGCAGGGGGTGGCGGGCGACGAGCAGCTCGCTGGCTGCCGAGCAGACCTGTGCGTCCGCTCCGTACCGGGTTCCGTCGCTCGGCAGGCGCAGCCTGGCGTCTCTTCGAAGCCGGACTGGAGCAGGATTCGCCGGGCGGCGGCGTTGTAGCCGGTGGTGGTGATCTCGCCGGTGATGGCGTGCCGGATCGTCATGAACGGCTCTGCTGGTGCTTCGGGCAAGGCGGATCTCCAATCGGTGGTGGCGGGAAAGCGGTGGGGCTGGATGTGTTCGCTAGGGGGCTGGGGCGGAACGGCCTCGGTGGTCTGGGGCGGCTGCGCTACCGCGTGTGCGCGGGGGCGGTCCGGGACGGCGAGGTCGCAGGTGTGGTTGCGAGGACGGTGCGGGTGGGCGGCTGCGGGGGGTTCGGGGTGCGGTGGGGTGGGAGGACGGCGACGGTGGCGCCGAGGTCCTCGGCCGCGTCCTGGAGTTCGGCCTTGACGAAGTCGAGCTGGCGGGCCAGCGTTCCGAGGCGTGCGGCTACCTGCTGGGCCTGCACGCTCTCCAGGGCGGCAGCGAAGTGGGCTGCTGTACTGATGAGTTGAGTCAGTCGAGGGATGGGGCCGGCGCCGGGTTCGGGCTGCGTGAGGGTGAGCAGGGTGTCGGAGACATCTCCGGCTGCGCGAGCCTCGACGATGTCCTGCAGCAGATCCCGCAACGACACGTCGGGGAGCGGCTCGGGCCCGTTGAGCACCGAGGTGTCGGGGCGGAGCACGCCGGTCGGAACGGGCGGGGGGAGCGACTTCTTGGCCGACTCCACGTCGTCGAAGCGCCCAGCGACCTCCCAGTCCGGGCTGTGCGGATCACCGGTGAGGGCGACCACGGTCTCGGTGTTGCCGTCGAAGACAGACGCGAGGGTGATGCGCCGTCCATCGGGCGCGTACCAGGACTCGATCAGGTCCAGTTCGCGTCGGCGCTGTGCGGCGTGAGCTTTCTCGGTCCACGTTCGCCGTTCCTCGCCGGTCAGTTCGGGCTCGGTGCGGTGCAGGTCGAGCGTGGCGAGCGTTTCAACGAGGGCGCCGTGGTCTGCCCAGAAGGCGAGATGGGGCCATGCGTCCGCATTCCGTCTGCGTTCGGCGGCCCCTCGGGGCACGGCCTGCTGGGCGAGGGCGCGGTGGATGGCGGCTTGTGAGGCGGTGAGGGAGGCGAGCAGGGCTTGCCAGGCGGCGGTGTGCCGGGCGGGCGGTAGCTGATCGAGCGTGTGCTGGGCGGCTTGAAGGAGCTGTTCGACGTGGGGCGCCAGGTGGGTTGTGTACGCCTCGGCCGCGGTGGCGTCGCGGTATGCGCGGGCTGCGGCTGCCCATTGGGCACGGGCGTCGTGCCCGGGGCGGTCCCACGCGGCGTTGAGGGCGTTCGCGCTCTCACGGCTCGTTGCGAGGACTTGGTGACGGAAGGCGCGTGCGTGGGCTGCGAGTTCCCCGAGGGATGCCGTTGTCGGGCCGCTGGGCGCGGAGGTCCTCCGGGGTGGAGCGGGGGTCAGCGGTGCCTCCGGCCGGGCGGCGTCTGGGCGGTCATGGTTGCTGGGCCCAAGGGCCGGCCCGGTTCGCGAGCGCGGAGGTCCTCATCGAGTTCGACCGGGAAACGGGCGGCTTCGAGCATCTGTGCCGCCCACGTCGCGTGAGAGTTCTCCCAGGTGCGCCCCATGTCGAAGGGGAGCCGGATCCAATGGCCTCTCAGGGTCGGCTGGATGAAGAATCCGGCCCGGATCAGGATGGCCTTGGCCAGATCCTCGAACACTCCCTCGACTTCGACTTCGCCGCCCAATCCGCGGGTGATGCGGATCGTCGCCGCAGGCGTCATCGGGTCCTCCCGGCGCCGGGAGCGGGAGCTGGCGGCGGAACCGGCCTACGGGCGCCGCGGGGTGCCGCAGTGGGTGCCTGCTCGGCCCAGGACGAGGGGGCAGCCGTGGCTCGCGGGCGGTGGCTGGTGTGGTCGGGAGATGACTGGGACCGGGCCAGCCGTGCGGCGGGGGCGGCTGCGGCGACGTCCGCGTCCAGGTGGACGGTGTATCCCTGGGTGTGCAGGGCGCGCGCTGCCTGGTGGGTGCGGCGCACGCCGTCGCGCTCGGGCTGGGTGAGCCGGTAGAGGCCCGGCTCACCCGGGACCGGTTCGTACTGCAGACGCTCCAGGAACCAGTGGCCGAGGTGCTCGGGGATGTGTGGGGTGTAAGCAGCGACAAGACCGTGGTCGCGGTGGGTGCCGAAGGCAAAGTGGGTGCCGGGCTTCAAAGAGCTCCTTGAACGGGAGGGCGGCGCCCAATCGGGCGCGGATGAGGGTGGTCAGCGGCGCGCGGCGGCGCGTTGAGCCGGGGTGGGGCGGGAGCGGGCCGGGGAGGCCACGGTCGGCGGCGCCGACGGCGACCAGCTCAGGGGGTGGTCGTTGAAGGCGGCACGGGGGTCGGTGTCCCAGCCGATGACGCGGCCGCGCTCCTCGTGCTGGACGCTGATGACCTCGATGCCGTGCGGATGCAGCACGTAGCCCCACTGCATGTCCTGCGCGAGGGCGTCCTGGTCGGTGACCGTCATGCGCACCGGGGGTGAGCCGTCCGGGGTGAGCAGGTGGTCCAGGGTGCGGCCGGGCCACTCGTCTCCGCCGGTCAGCGCAGAGGCGAGTTCGGGCGGCGCGCCGGCGAGCAGGTCGGTGCCCAGCTCCTCCCAGCCGACGCGGACATCGTCGATGAGGTGCTGGGAGAGAGTCTCCAGGTCACGGGCGAACCGGTGCTGGAAAGCCGTAAGGAGAAGGGGCAGGTGGTGGCTGGGCACGCCGTCGAAGTGGACGTACATGCCCTGGTAGCCACCGGGGACGGGGCGGGCGATGAAGGAGTGAGTGGACAGGAGGAGCTCCAGAAAGGCCGGTCAGGGACGTCGGCGGGTGGACTGCGTGGGTGGAGGCTCGGTCGTCCGCCCGTGCTCGATGGCCGAGACGGGCGGCAGCACGTCCGAACCCGCGGCGGGGGCGACCGCCCGGGCCGCGCGGTGAAGACTGCGCACGGCGGCGGCATGGCCGAGCTGCACATCCAGAGCCAGCTCCGCCGCCGCAGTGTCCGGGCGCGGTGCCGGCTCCAAGAGGGTGGTGAGGGCGTTCACCACGGCGCTCAATCGCCGGACCGCGCAACCGCTGTGCAGGAGCGCAGTTGCTGCCTGGGAGAGGTACTTTCGGCCGGCCCGAGTCTGGCCAAAGGTGCTGGTCGCGGAGTGCCGCAGGTCGGAGACAAGCCCACCGGAGAGCTGGTCCACGGGCGCGAGCTGGTCCAGGACGAGCATCAGGATTTCGGCCGGGTCATCCGCCTGCGGCGGAGTGAGCAGGTCGGCGGTTTCCTGGATGCGGCGCTGCCAGATGGCCAGACGGGCACGGGCGACATGGTCGGCGGGAGTGAGGCTCATCGGGCCCGTTCGCTCCCCGAGCGCGGCATAGCAGCCGCGGCACGGCCCGTGTTTGGACGCGGGGTGTCGGCTGCGGACCGCAAGATCGCTGCGGCCCGCAGGATGCGCGTGCGCGCCATCCCGATCGCCCAGGTGAGCCCTTGGCGGGAAAAACGAAGAGCACGGTCCCGCTCTTTCCCGGCAGGGCGGCGGCGCCATTCGCTTTCCCGCGCCACGCAGGACATCGCAGCACCCAGGTCGCGCAGCGCCGTGGCCACTGGGTCCGCTGCGCCCGTGAGTGCGGCCGTGGTGCGTCCGACGAGTGGCGCAGGAGGCAGAGGCTCGCGGCGGCCCGCGCGGATACGAAACGCGCTCTCGCTGACGAGCCCGTTCAACAGCCCGGTCAGGCGACGTACTTCGTCCTCAAGAACCGTCTCCAGCGACGGGCTCAGCTCCGCCTGGTCGGAAGCGGGGAGTCGCTCGGCGGAATCTGTCAGCTGGTCGGCCAGATCCTTGAGGAGCGACAGCTGGTCAATGTCAGACAGAAGCGATTTTCTCCAGACGGTCACAAGACCTGATGAACTGGTGGTGGGGGAGTCGAACGGCCCGCTCACGGGGACCGGAAAGTGGTCGACGAGCAGCATGTAGCGGCCTTACGGGAACCGTGCCGGGGAGACTGCGCGGGCGACGGGGCCCAGTGTCCTCAGCGCTGGTGCCGGGGCTGCGTCGGAGGCAGAGCAGGCGGAGGAAGGCGCGGCGTACACAACGGGGTGCGCGAAGGCCGTGGCGTTAGTGGTGGGGCTGTCAGCGCCCGCAGCCGGTCCTCGGCCACGTCCAGGACCTCCACGAGCTTGCGGACGTCGGCCGCAGCGTCGGCGAGGTCGTCTGACAGGTCGAACCCGTCGCTCTGCTCGGCTTCCTTGGCCTTCTGCGCGGCGGCTTCGAAGAACTCGCCGAGCCGCTCCAGGAGGCCGTTGAACGGGTCCGCGATCTGGTGCAACAAGGCTGCGGCATCCGGATACGTCTGGGATCCGTTGAGCTGGTCCGTTAGCGCGAGGAGAGCGTCGCCGTAGATGTAGGCGCCGGGCCGGCCTTCACCGCCGACAAGACGGGTGGGGAACCTTGCGTCCTGGGCTGCCTGGGCAACGGGCGCGGCAGTGATGTCGGTGTCCTGCACGCTGCCGTGCGTGACATGGGTCAGACGGACGCCGTCGCCGAGGGGGATGTCAGCCACATTCTCGCAAGATTCAAGGTCCGCGACGCGTGCGTGGGCGTGCGCGAGATCCCGGGCCAGCAGCGTGAAGTGGAGCGTGCCGTCCTGAGCCACCTCGAAGGTGTGCAAGGTTTCTGGCGAGTGTGCCCCGTGGTGGGTGACCGTGGTGGCCTTCGCTACGTGTCTGGTGCTGTCGGTCTGGGAGGCGCGCATCGAGTTGGCGATCTCGGTGAGGACGCCGACGTTCTCGGCGAAGATCCGCGCGTGGCGTCTGGCTTTGGTGTTGCGCAGGATCTCGGCCCGGCGCAGAGTGTCCTCGCCGCGGGGGTGGTCGGGAAGGATCATCTCGCGGGCGAATTCGAAGCTGTCGCGTATCTGTTGGCCGACGCGTACGGCTTCGCGCAGGCGAGTGAGCTGAGACCGGCGCCGTTCGATGGTCTCGAAGTCGGGGTTGTCGAAGTCCGAGTGCAGCGCGCGGAAGTCCTCTTCGGCCTGGGTGAGCAGTGCAGGCCCGTGATCGAGGAAGGAAGCGAAGGCGCTCCAGGCTTCGGCATCGCGCTGGTGCTGGTCGTGCCGAGCGCCGGGTGGCCGGTCGCCGGGGCTGTGGGCGACGCTGCCGGGATTGTGGAGAGCGCGGCGTACGAGGGCGGCGCTCTCGGACGCCGCTGTGATCAGAGCGTCATGGGTGGACGGGTCACGAGCTGTCGAGTCCGGCATGTCAGCGGTGCCGTCGCGACGAGCCGGCGTGGGCGATGGCGCCGGGCATCGTTGAGGACTGCGGCCGGTGCTCCCCTCCGAGCTGGGGCTGGAGTAGCTTCCCTGCCTCAGTGCGTCCTCTGCGCCACCCGGCACGGGCGGCGTCTGAGTATGAGGGGTCGGCCGGCTCCTCGGGCGTGAGGGCGCCGCGCGCGTACGCGCGGTGTTGCTCGTCCTGGTCGAGTTCCGCCTGCCATACGGCCCACGGCCACGTGGCGTCGAGGGTGTAGTGGCCGAGTGCGTCGGGCGTCACGACCTCGGTGAAGGCGTCGCCGTTGTACGCCTCGGTGGCGGTGAAGGTCAGTGTGTCGCGGTCCCACGACCCGGTCAGTCCGCAGGCGTCGTTGTTGAGGTCGGCGACGATGCGTTCCGTGGTCTGACGGGTGAAGGTAAGCGGCTGGTATCCGGTCATCGTGGGTCGGTCGGATGCGCCCAGGTATGGAGCTCCTGAGTGGATCTTGATTGTTTGCGGGTGGGGGCAGCGAATGAGGGTGTCTGTAGGGCCGCGGGTTCGTTTGTGGCTTCTCGTGGGAGCTGGTGAGGTGTCCCAGCTCCTCGTGGGTCTTCGGTGGCAGGCACGAGTTTTGAAGTTCCTTCATTCACAGTGAAGTTCGGTCGGTAGCATCGACATGAAGGCACTCTCGATGAAGGGAGTGGTCGATGAGTCTGGCCGTAGTCCGCAACCTCTCGTCCGCGCGTGTGCTGCGGACGCCGCGTGATGTCGGGGACTTCGAGCAGGAAATCGTCGACCAGTACGCCATCGCCATGTCTGCCGCGAACCTTTCGGACAGCCACATCGGCAATGCACGAGCCGTGATCTTCGACTTCGCCCGGTCTCTCAACGGACCTATCTGGACTGCGTCTTGCGACGACGGCGACCGATTCCTTGCGCACCAGCGCGTTGCCGGACATGCCCACAGCACCCGCGCCGGCAAGGCCGGACTGCTGGCCTGCTTCTACGACTTCGTGATCAGGCGCTACCAGGGCGATGTCCACGCCTTGACCGGCTGCGTCGTCGAGCAGCCCATCGACGAGTACAACCGGCCGCGGAGCCCGCTATACGCGGACGTTCGAGTGCCGCCCTCTGAGACGGAGATGGACCTGCTCTTCGGCCAGTGGCGCACATCGATCACGGAGGCCCGCAAGTACCTGCCCGCAGCCCGTGATTACTTCGCGGCATCCCTGTGGCGACGGCTCGGCTTGAGGATCAACGAGTCGCTCATGCTCGACATCCGAGACTGGCGCCCGGACCTGGGTGCCTTCGGGAAACTGCACGTGCGACACGGCAAAGGCAGCCGGGGCCGCGGCCCCAAGCCTCGCCTGATCCCTGCGATCAACGGCGCGGACCGACTGATCGACTGGTGGCTCGGCGATGTACGGCACCAGTTCGGCAGCGACTGGTCCAACCCCGACGCGCCCCTGCTGCCCAGCGAGCGGCGTGACCCAGACTTCGGCGGTTGCCTGCGCGTCACCGCAGACCCGCTGCGCAAGAGCTTGGCCGCGGCAACGAACACGTGGCTGCCCGGCTGGCACGGCCGACTGACCCCGCACGTGCTGCGGCACTACTGCGCCTCGTCGCTCTACGCCGAGGGCATGGACCTCAAGGCACTACAGGAGCTGCTCGGTCACGAATGGCTCTCGACCACGACCCGCTACATCCACGTCCACAGCGAGCACATCGAACGGGCGTGGACCGAGGCCAACCAGCGGCTGGAAACCCGCTTCGAGGAGACGTGACAACGTGCAGTGGAACCTGCGCATGAAGGCTGCCGAGCGCGGCATCTGGAAGTCGACCGAGATGCGGCGCCTGCTCGCCGAGGCCGGCGTGGAGATCAGCGCCGGCAAGATGTCCCAGCTATGGACCGGCACCCCCAACATCGTCCGCCTGGACGAACTGGACGTGATCTGCGCCATCCTGGACTGCGAGCCATCGGACCTACTCATCCGCGAACCGAGCAAAGTGGCCGAACGTCGGCCGGCCCGGCAGCAGGCCGCCTCCGCTTCCTCCACGTCCCCGGTTGTCGCGCCGCGCTTTGGCAACAAGCGATCCGAGCCGCCGCTATGAGCGCCGGTCCTCCGCCCCCCAAGTGCCCTTCCTGCAAGGTCAACCGAGCCGCCTGGACGAACCCACGCGTCGACTTCTGCTATGTGTGCCTTCCCGGCGGGCCGTTCACCCCGCCGCCGTGCCGAACCTGCGGAGCCTGCGAGTCCTACTTCAGCCAAGGCCGGTGCGAACGCTGCCACCCCGGAGCTCCGCTGTACCTGGGCGCCTGCCACGGCTGTCTGGCCTGGGGCGTCTACCGTCGCCACAGCTGGCTGTGCTGGACCTGCCGCTGGTGGCGTGGTCACTACCCGGTCGGCGCCTGCGCCTTCTGCGCACGCGTCACCCACGTCAATGGCTCCGGATCCTGCCGTCTGTGCTGGGAAAACGCCCGGCGCGTTCAAGAGCCAGACCGCGCCATCAACCTCCCCGAGGCCAACCGGCACGGACAACAATTGTTCCTGGCCAACCTGCAGTACGACACCACCGGTGCCCACCGGCGACGCATCGCCCGCGAGCAACACCGCCGTCGACTGCAGCAGCCGTCCGAACCCCGGCCCCTTGCCCATCACCGCCAGTTGCTGCTGTTCCGCATGCCGCCCGGAAAAGGAGCGATCAAGAAGCGCGCCCTGACGCAGGATTCGCCGCTGCTGCGGCATTGCAATCAGACTCTGCGCGATCACGCTCGACAGCACGGCTGGAGCAAGCGGCTGGTCAACGGCGTCGCCCACACCCTAAAACTCCTCGACGCCCTCCAGGACACTCCGAGCACCAAGATCCGCAGCAGCGACGTCCTGATGGCGATCCGCTACGGCGCCACCGTGATCTCCACCCTGGAAGTCCTCGACGCTGCCGGCGTGCTCGAGGACGACCGCACTCTGGCCGTCGAGCGCTACTTCGCCCAGCACACCGCAGACCTGCCCGCTGCCATGACCAACCAGCTCCAGCTCTGGTTCGAGACCACGCTTCGAGGTAGCAGCACGGCCCCCAGACGCCGAGCCCGGAACGTGCAAACCATCCACATCCACATCGCCGGCATGTCGCCCATCTGGCGTACTTGGGCCCAGCAAGGCCACAAATCGTTCGCCGAGATCACCACCGAAGACGTCACCAGGACCCTGCCCGCCAAGGGATCGAACCGGATCTTCGCCGAACAGGGCCTGCGCTCGCTGTTCACCGTGCTCAAGGCCCACCGGCAGGTCTTCACCAACCCGCTGCGAGCGATGAAGACCACCCGACCCAACGTCACCGTCCCGCTGCCGCTCGACACCCAAAAAATCCGTGATGCGCTCAACTCGCCGGACCCTGCGTGCGCCCTTGCCGTCGCCCTGGTGGCCTTCCACGCACTGAACGGTCGGCAACTGCAGGAACTGGCCCTGACTGACATCGTCGACGGCCGTCTTCGACTCGGACCGCAGGTCATCCCGCTCGCCACCCCGGTCAAGAACCGGCTGACCGCATACCTTGACCACCGCGCACGGAAGTGGCCTCAGACGATCAACCCGCACCTGTTCGTCAGCAACAAGACCCAGGCCCGGACCAAGCCCGTCAGCAAGCAGTTCCCCTGGCGCATGCTGAACATCACCGCGCAGTCCCTGCGCGACGACCGCATTCTCCAGGAGATCTACGCCACGGGCGGCGACGTACGCCGCCTCTGTGACTTCTTCGGCATCGGCATCGATGCCGCCCTGCGGTACCGGAGCGTCTTGGACGATCCCGAGTTGGGAGTTACGACCGATCGGCTTTATCAATGAGTCCTGACATCGGTTGTCGATCGGCGACGGTCTATGGCCGGCTTTCCGCTGTCGGCAAATCGCCCGGATGACACACAACGAGCTGCCAGGATGGCTGCATGGCCAAGAACATGGCAGTGCGTCGACTCGATCTGGGGTACTTCATCCGACCCGCGTCGGAGACGGGTGGCCCACAACCGAGGGTTGAACCCGTGCTCGCCTACCTGGTGGAGCACGATCGGGGACTGATCCTCTTCGACACCGGTATCGGAACCGCCGACGACGAGACCGAAGCGCACTACCGCCCCCAACGCCGGGCGCTGCAGGACGCCTTGTCAGACGCTGGAGTAACCCTTGCCGATGTCTCCCTCGTAGCCAACTGCCATCTCCACTTCGACCACTGCGGCGGGAACCCCCTGCTGAAAGGCAAGCCCATTCTGGTGCAGGAGGTGGAGCTGGCCACGGCTCGCCGGGGCGATTACACCTTCGACGAGCTTGTCGAATTCCCCGGCGCCGCCTATGAAGAATTAGCCGGTGAGGCTGAGGTTTGGCCGGGCGTCTGGATCGTCCCGACCCCCGGGCACACCAACGGCCACCAATCACTGGTTCTCCGGCAAAGCGACGGCACGGTGGTGCTCGCCGGCCAGGCACATGACTTCGCATCTCAGTTTGCATCCGACCACCTGGCTCGCCAGGCCGCCCTGGACGGCGTGGAACAACCGCTTCCCACCTACCAGCACTGGCTGGAGCGGCTCGCCGAGTTCGACCCGCGACGCGTACTCTTCGCCCACGACAGCTCGGTCTGGGAACCGCCTCAAATCAAACGCTAGAACGATTTATGGCGATCCCCTTGCGGGCCTGAATCCATTGCGGCACCGAGGAAGGGGCCGCTCACCCCGGCAGCAGTGTCACTTCCCACCGCCATTTCCCGGCCCTGTGATCAACAACTGCTGCCCAAAATCGTCAACGCATGGTGCCGGTTCTCGGCTACGAAGCCAACCGAGCGAAACTCGGGAACCCGCGACCCCACGTAGAGTCATCGCTGCAGCTCACTGACACGGATCGGTATTGGCAATCCTTCAGTTTGAGTGAACCCACTGGGTTTTCAGTGCATGCGGGCGTCGGTGTCGAAGAGGGCCGCTTCCTGCGGGTGGAGGAGGTGCTGGACGACGAAACTCCGGCCCGCTACGCGCCACAGGCCGCGTCCGCGCGCGAGGTGGGCGATTGCCTCTTTCTCCACGCTGGTGAGCCCGAGCAGGGTGGTGGCGGCGTGGAGTTGGTCGGTTTCCTGCCGGTAGATGATGCGGGTGGAGCAGTCGGCGAGGAGGCCCTCGGCGAGGGCGCGGCCCTGGGATCCGGCGTCGCCTGCGGTGAGCAGGTCGGTGAGCCGGTGGATCACCATCAAGTTGGCGATGCCGAGGCCGCGGCTCAGCTTCCACTGGGCCTGCATGCGCTGGAGGAGGCCGACGTGGCGCATGAGCCGCCATGCCTCGTCGTAGACGATCCAGCGCCGTCCGCCGGCAGGGTCGGTCAGAGCGGACTCCATCCAGGCGGAGGCGCAAGTCATCGCCAGGACGAGTGCGGTGTCGTCTCCGGAGCCGCCGAGCCGGGAAAGGTCGATGGTGAGCATCGGCGCGTTCGGGTCGAAGCTCACGGTGGAGGGCGCGTCGAACATCCCGGCGAGGTCGCCGTGGACGAGGCGGCGCATCGCGTGAGCCAGGTCGCGGGCGGCGTCGGCGAGGTGTCCCGCCATCATTCCGGCGGTCTCGTCGAGGGTGTGGGTGCTGTTGAGGGTGGCGGCGATGTCGCCGAGGAGCGGGGTGCGGCCGGTCTCGGTTGCCCGGGTCACGACGGTGTCCAGGGCGATGTCCAGGGCGGTGTGCTCCATGGGCATCAGCTCTCGGCCCAGGACGGTCCTGGCCAGCGAACCGAGCAGGAGCAGGCGGCGCTTGCGGATCTCGCCGACCCAGTCGTCCTCGGACACGCTCGCGGGGCGCGGGGCGGCGTCCAGTGGGTTCAGCCTGCCGGGCAGTCCGGGTCCGAGGGCCACAGATCGGCCGCCGAGGGCCTCTGCCACCGCGCTCCACTCACCTTTGGGATCGCACGGCACATAGACGCGGTAGCCGAAGGCCACCGAGCGTAGCGCGAGAGCCTTGGCCAGCGCGGACTTGCCCTGGCCGATGACTCCGGCGAGCAGGATGTTCGGGTTGGTGTAGCCCTCGATGCGTCCGTAGAGCGCGAACGGGTCGAAAACGAAGCTGGCTTCGGCGTGGACGTCGCGCCCGATGTAGATGCCTTCGGGGCCGAGGCCGCCTTCGGCGAGGAAGGGGTACGCCCCGGCCGCCACGGCTGTGGTCATGCGGTGGGCGGGCAGCTTCAGCCGGGATCCGCGGGCCGAGCTGGGCCCGGGACGTCCGCTGGGCGGGTAGAGCGCGGCGGGCATCTTCTGCTCTGCGGGTGCGCTCTCGGCCAGGTAGGCGCTGGCTTCCGCGCGGACCTTGGCAGTTGCCTCGGCGAGTCGGCGGCGGGCCGCTCTGCGGCTGGCCCGGTCGGCGCCGTGTGGGGTGAACAGCGGGCTGGCGGAGGCGCGACGGGCGGGCCGGTGGCTCATTGGGGGCCTTCGATTCTGCGGGTGGTGCTCATCGGACGCAGGCCGTGGTGTGCGGGCGGAGATCGGTGGGGGTGGTCTTGCGCCGGATGCTGTGCCCGGCGGCCAGGTGGCGCTGGCAGATGGTCAGCACCGGCGGCCCCTCTGGAAGCTGTTCCGGGCGGCAGCTCGTCTCGGCGCCCTCGGCGGCGGGGGTGCCGGGCAGCAGATGGAAGGCTGAGTGGATCTCGGTGGCTGCCTGCCAGAGACGGGCGTGCGCGGCGGCGAGGTGGCGGCCGCCGGCGGGGTGCGGAGGCCGGGTCGCTGCGGCGACCTGATCCATGAACTGGTGAAGAGCGGTGAGGTGGGCGTGCAGCACGTCCAAGTGGGCACGGTCCGCCGGGGCGGGAGAGCCGTTGTCCGCTTGTGGCAGTGAACGGGTGTGGTGGCGAATGCCTGCGCTCGCGGCACGGAGGTAGGGGTGCGCGTCACCGGGTGCGGAATGCGGTGGGATCAAGAGAGCCTTTCTGAGGGACCGGGTCAGGGGGCGAGGCCCTACTTCGGCGAGGCGTTGGTGCGCGCGAGGGGGAGGGCGGCGAGAGTGAAGGCCGGGGGCTGCTGAAAGAGCAGGCGACGCAGATCGACTCCCGCGCCGACGGCGGCGGTTTCGATCTGGGCGCAGGCCGCGTCCAGGAGGGCATCGGTCTCGGCCGTGACGGTGATCAGGCCCGTCAGGGCCACGTCCGCGTGCCCGGCGATGAGCTGGCGCTCTCGCGTCTTGATGTCGGTGTACTCGACGGAGTCCTCTTCGCGGTCGACCTGCCCGCGGCGCGCGCGCTCGCTCGCGTCGGAGATGATCGCGGCCTTCTTGCGCTGCACGTCCCGCAGCGCGGACTCGAGCCCCTGCGGCACGTATATAAGCGACAGGCTGCGCCGGACGCCGGCCGTGAACATGACCCCGTGCAGGAACCCGGCACCGGTCTCGGTGCGCGGCCAGTTCTCCACCCAGTAGGTGGCGTGCCGTGCGCTGTCGGTGGCCAGGCGGTCGTGCTCCTCGACCTGGACGACGGGTCCGGCGGCAGCGGGGTCCGCTTCGGCGCGGCCCGTTTCGGACCACTGCTGGAGCGAGGCCAGCGCCTTGGGGTCGTAGGCGGTACGGATGACGGCGGCGATCTCCCGCGCGGTCAGCCACCCGGTGACCTGGAGTCCGGCACTGCGCGCGGCCTGGGCGATGGACGCGGTCGTCTGCTGCATCACGGCGAACGCCCCGGGCAGACCTCCGCCGGCCTGAGCGATCAGGCGCTTGGCGGACTTCAGATCGAGGGAGATGGCGAGGTAGGTCTCGTGCGGGGCGGCAGCGGGGCCGGCCGAGGCGACCAGCTCGGAGTAGATCTCTCCGGCGACCGGGGCCTGGGGCCGGCCGTTCCGGGTCCAATGGCGGGTCAGGGTGTCGCCGCTGTCGGGCACTGTCCGTTCCAGCACCTGCACGGCGGCGACGTGCCCGTTACGGGCGATGCCCGCGAGCGCGCGCCCCCAACTGTTCACGTTGTGGTTCTGGGTGGCGGGGTCGAGGAGGGCGAAGGCCCGGGAGCTGACGCGGGCGATGGCGGTGAGGGTCTGGTTGTGCGGGTCGTGGACGGCTGCGGCGTCGCTGGCGGAGTCGCCGGGGGTGACCACCGTGAGGGAGGCGGTGGTGCCGGGCAGGTGGAGGATGCCGTCCTGCCGGGGGCGCGTGAGGGGCCGGGCGAGCCAGGTCGTCTGGCCGGCGCGCCGGCGATGCGCGTAGCGGGCGACGATGGGCGCCCAGTCGATTAGTGAGCGGCCGTGTCGGCGGATCACGACCAGCGCACCCGCGGTCATCCACAGCGGAGTCAGGGCGATCGCGCCCAGTAGTCCGGCGGAGAGCACCGTCATCATCAGTAGCGCCACCGTGCACGAGACGAGGACGAGCTGGGGCAGGGAGAGCCCGAGGAGGATGCCGCGGCGGGACCGGTGGGGGAATTTCACCGTGACCGGGGCGGGGGAGGGGTCAGTCAAGGGACGGGTCCTGGAGGGCGCGAGGCGGAACTCGGGGGCGGAAGACGATGTGCGCCTCCCGCCCCCGGTAGGCGGGCAGGGGGTCAGAGGCCGGTCGGGGGCGGCGGCGGTCCGGCAGCCGAGTGCGTGTTGGCGGACTGCGGCTCGGAAGAGGCGGGCGGTGCGCCCTGCGGCGGGGGCGCCGTGGTCGGCGCAGCGGACTGCCATCCGCCGCCGGTACCGAACGCTGCGCCGGACGCAGAACTCTCCGGGCTCGGGGCGCCTGCGATGTGGCCGCTGGTGTCGTCGGACGCGCTCATCGGCGGAGGCTGCACGGCCTTCTCCAGAGCGGGCTGGAGACCCTCACCACCGGATGCGGCACCAGTTCCGCCCTGCGCGTGGCCCGTGTCGCTGCTGCTCCCGCCAGTGGGATTGGCGGCGATGTCGCCGGGGAAGCCGCCTGCGGCGTCGGGGCCTTGTGGGGCGGCGCCCGCTCCGGCTGCCGCGCCGCCGGTTCCAGCGGTGGCTGCCGCCGATGCGGCCTTGCGCGCGGCCTTCTCGGCATGGGCCCGGGCGATCTGCGCTCCGGCACCACCAGCGCGGTGGATGCTCTCGCCGTCGGTGCCGTCGGCCGCCCAGTGCACGAACTTGAAGACCGCGTACGGGCAGAGCAGCACCAGGATCATGATCACGATGCCGGACATGACGTCGGCGAGGGCGCCGATGCCGTCCTTGGCGTCGGTCTTGCCCATGGCGGCGATACCGAGGACGAAGATCACGGTCATCAGGAGCTTGGAGACCACGAGGGTGGCGGTGGCTTCGATCCAGCCCTTGCGCCAGCGGCGTGCGACCTCCCAGCCGCCGCCGGCCGAGGCGAACACGGCCAGGGTGACCAAGACGAGGATGCCCACCTTGCGGACCATCATCACGCACCAGTACAGGAAGGCGCCGATGGCGGCGCCGAGCCCCACGGCGACCGCGACGAGCCAGCCCAGTCCGGACAGGGCCGCGATTTCGCCGACCTTCACGATGCGGCGCACGGCCGAGGCGATGTCCAGGTGTGCGGCGTGGAACAGACCGTCGCTGACGGCATCGACGACTTCGATGGCGATCGTGGTCAGGGAGATCGCGCAGAAGGCGAACAGGACACCGGCCGCCGTGCCGGTGAACGCCTGCTTGAGGGCTTGACCGTCGCGCCGGACCGCGGCCCGGACGAGTTGCGCACAGAAGGTCGCGACCAGCAGAACCAGCCCGATCGGGAGCAACGTCTCGTAGTTGTCGACGAACCAGCCGGCGTTCAGGTCGACCTTCGTTGTGGTGTCGACCGCCTCGGCGGCCAGATCGGCTGCTGCGGAGGCGAGTTCACCTGCGGACTTCGCCATCCAGTCTCCGATGGCCTTACCAGGGTCGGTGGCGAAATTGACCGCGTCGCCGACCGCACACAGCTTGTCCGCCAGGGGGAAATCACAGAAACCCACGGGACGTCACTCCTCCTTTCTTGTGTCGCTGTGGGTCACTGCGTGACGCTGGGAGCTATGGCGGCGAGCGTGCAGTCGTGGCCGGGGCGGCACTGCACGGCCAGGGTCACGGCGCGCTCCTCGGCCCCGGAGCCGCCCTTCTTCCAGACGATCTGCTGCTTGCCGTTGACGGTGACCACGTAGATGTATGCCTCGGTGATCGCGGACGGGTTGTCGGCGAGGGCCGCCTTGAACGCGCCGGGGTAGTGGCCTTCGGTGATGTGCGCGGTGGCGTGCTGGTCCTGGTCGGCCATTCGCGACCACAGCAGCGGGTCGGGGACCTGGCCGGAGACGGAGGCCCAGTCGGCGTACTTGGTCTCGCGGGTCATCCAGGCGTGCATTCCGGCGAGTTGCTGGTCGTGGCTGGTGTGGCGGGTGTCGTAGGACCACAGCATCCGGGCGGCGGCCCGGGCGTAGGCGACGGGCTCGGCGATCTGTGGCGGCTGGGCCACAGTCCCGGTCTCGGTAGCGGCCTTCGGTGCGGGTGCGGTAGAGCCCGGGCTGTTTGGTTCGGCCGCGGTGGTGCGTGTCGGGGATGAGCCGCCATTGCTGCCGGACACCCAGGCGACCGCGGCCGCGGTGGCGAGCAGGACGCCGATGACTACGGCGATGACCGTGAGGCGCTGGGTGACCGACCAGCCGCTGCCGATGGGGGACCGCGACGGGGAGGAAAGGCGGTTCCGCATCAGTGGACCTGGGATCCGAGGGCCGAGAAAAAGCTCACGATGCCGTTGGCAGCGCCGAGGCCGAGGGCGGCGCCCGCGGCGACGACGGCACCCTTCTTGCCGTTGGCCTCGGCCTGATGGCCACCGGTGTGGTGGCCCCAGGCCCAGACACCGAGCGAGACGGCCAGGGCGCCGACGACGGCGATGATCCCGAAGAGGTTGATGCTGTTGACGACGTTCTTCAGCACGCTCAGTCCGGGCAGGCCACCGCCCTGAGGGGAGATGCCCGGGTCGTAGGCGAGCTGGATGACGTGGTCGGAGAGGGGGAGGAGCATAGGTGTGGCGGGACTCCTTGCAGACGCCGGCCACGCAGAGGACCAGCGGAGGGGGAGAGAAGAGGGACTGCGCTCGGGGCGCGGGAAGCGGCTGCCGTGGCGTCAGAGGACGCGGCGGGCGGCGAGCACCGTCCAGTCCTTGATCGCTGTGATCCTGACCGGCTTGGTGGTGCGCGGAGCCTCGATCACGAGGCCCTCGCCGATGTACATGCCGACGTGCTCGGGGCGGCTCGCGCTGCCGCGGCTGAAGACCAGGTCACCGGGCTGGAGATGGGCGGGCGAGACCGCGTTGCCCTCGTGGACCTGTGTGTACGTGGTGCGGGTGAGCGTGACGCCGGCGTGGGCGTACGCCTGCTGCACCAGCGAGCTGCAGTCGCACCGGCCCATCGGGTCGGGCCCGTGGGAGGCGGTACAGGACCCGCCCCACTGGTAGAGCGTGCCGAGCTGAGCCATGGCCCACTCGATGGCCTTGCGCGCCTTCGGGGCGGCGTCCTTGGGGATCGTGTATCCCTTCGGGACGCTTCCTTCGGGGATGGGACCGAAGGAGGAGCCGTCTGCGCAGCCGGTCGTGCCGGACGCGGGCGCCTTGTGCCCGCCGGAATCCTTGGCGCCTGTGTCGGTGGCGCTGCCTGGAAAGGTTTTGGCGATGGCTTCCTGCAGCGCGGTGGCGAGCTGCTGCCACTTCGCGTACGCGTCCGGGAAGCCGGACCTCTGGACGGCCTGCGCGGCCTGGGCGACGGTCATCTGCTGCCAGCCGTGGACCGCGAGCAGATGCTTGTAGAACTGGGTGGAGGCGTAGACGGGGTCGCGGATCTGCTGGGCGGTTCCCCAGCCTTGCGAGGGGCGCTGCTGGAACAGGCCGAGTGAGTCGCGGTCTCCGTAGTCGAGGTTGCGCAGCCGGGACTCCTGCATCGCCGTGGCGAGCGCGATGATCTGCCCCTTCTGCGGCACGTCGAGGCTGATGCCCGTGGCCACGATCGTCCGGGCGTTGGGAATCTGCTCCGCAGGTAGGTCGAGCCCCTTGATGTGGACGTTCTTGCCGGATGCCCCGTCGAGGATCTTGCCGACCTGCTGCGCGACTTGGTCGGTATCCACGTCGTTCAGGCAGAGGCTGGCCGAGTCGGCGCTCTGGGCGGCCGCGGAGGAAGAGGCGAGCATCATGCCGGTGCCGGCGAGCAGGATCGGGGAGAGGAAGACGACCCCGATGCCGGCGGCGAACGCCGCCTTCAACGGGATGGCAGCACGCGCTCATCCGGGTCTGCGGGCATAGGTGGGTAACGCGACGTCATAAGGATGTCCTTCGAGGATGTCCGGCGGACCGGGATGAAGCGCGGAGGCCGGGGAGGAAGCGAGGCGAGCCGGCGGACGAGCAGCCGCTCACGGCACCTGGTCAGGAGACGGGATGACGGCGCCTGGGCAACGGGGCAGGCATGGAGGCGTTGCTGCGAGCGGTGCGCGCCGGGCGGTTCCAAAACTGTAGGCAGGTAACGGCGGTTGACCAAAAAAGCGGTGTGAGGTGCCGGAATCCGGCACCTCTGTAGCGGACTTCTTGGTCGTCTCCGTGTTCGCTTCTACAGTTTTCGAACTCCCCTCGCCCGATTTCTCGAAGTGAGCCTCCTTGGCTCACGCATGCCCGAACGCGGTCACAAGGGTCCGGGCCGAGCGAGGAGTTCCCTCCGTCTTCCATACCCGAATCGGGGTTCCTCTTTGCCGTTTTCCCTGCATCACGGAGACGCTCTCAACGTCCTTTCCAGTCTTCCGGACGACTGCGTCGACTCCGTCATCACCGACCCGCCGTACAACTCGGGCGGGCGGACTGCGAAGGAACGCACGACTCGCTCCGCGAAGCAGAAGTACACCTCTGCCGACGCCAAGAACGGCCTTGCTGACTTCACCGGCGAGAACATGGACCAGCGCAGCTACGGCTTCTGGCTGACGCAGATCATGACCGAAGCCCATCGCCTCACCCGTGACGGCGGCACCGCACTGCTGTTCACCGACTGGCGGCAGCTGCCGATCACGACGGATGCGATCCAGGCGGCCGGGTGGCTGTGGCGCGGGGTGCTGGCCTGGCACAAGCCGCAGGCCAGGCCCCAGAAGGGCCGGTTCACCCAGAACTGTGAGTTCATCGTCTGGGCGTCGAAGGGGTCGATCGACGGCTCCCGTAACCCGGTCTATTTGCCCGGCCTTTACTCGGCATCCCAGCCGTCGGGGGCGACGCGCCAGCACATCACGCAAAAGCCCGTCCGGGTGATGCGCGAGCTGGTCAAGATCGTCCCCGAGGGGGGCACGGTGCTGGACTTCTGCGCCGGCTCAGGTTCCACGGGCGTGGCCGCCCTGCTGGAAGGCAGGGACTTCATCGGCGTGGAGAAGACCGCGCACTATGCGTCGATCGCCACCGACCGGCTCACCGAGACGCTCCGTGAGACCCGCACCCGGGACGACATGGTTCTCGCCACGTAAGACCGAGATCGCATTTCCGGGCCGCCGCCGGCGTTTCCGAATCACCCTTCCGTCCCGCGCGTCTTGTAGGAGGCCGTACCTTTCATGCCTGAATCCATAGAGCCCGCAGACGACGGGGGGCTGGAGCCGGTTCGAATTCCGGACCAGCATCTGGAGGGAATCGAGGCGAGCGTCCGACGGCTCATGGAGCAGTCGGCCGAGCATGCCCAGCAGCTCGACCATCTCGCCTCCGCCCCGCCCCCGTCTCCGTTCGCCGCGTTCGGTTTGCCAGGGCTTGGCGGTCCGCCCCCCGCTGCTGTGCCCGGGCCCCGCCCGATCCTGGAACTGGCCGGGGAAGAACGCGAGGACGAACTCGATACGCTCAGCGACTGGGTGGACGACTTCCTCCTGCCTGTCTACGGGGCAGAGGTCACCACCGCGGCGCCCTGGTGCCTGCGATGGCAGGAGCACGACGACGTCGTGGCCTGGCTTCACGCTCTGTGGCTGGCGTACCAGCAGCACAAGGACCCCGAGGCCGGGCTGTCCGGTCTGTTCGTGTGGCACCGGGACTTCCTCACCCACGCCGTCGCGGCGGTCCGCGCGCCGGGCGGACCGCTGTCGGCCTGCATGACCTCTCCTGACCGGCCCGCGCACCGGCTGCTGCCCGGCCCGCCGCCGTCCGTGCGCACGGAGGCAGCCGCCACCACGGCGAGCGACGGTCCTGCCGAGCCGGACGAGCCTGCGTCATGACCGAGGCGCAGGGACAGCCCGCCTTCGGCCTGAGCTTCGACCCCCGTGCCCTGACCGACCTCCTCCAGGCACCCAGCGACATTCGCGACCTCACCCTCGCCTACCTGCAGGAAGTCGTGAACGCGCGCCGCTTCGGTCTGCATCTGACCGGTGACCTGGAGGGCTACCGCAAGCTGTTCATCGACTCCCGCCGGGACTGGCGCGTCGTCTACGGGGTGCGACCCGCGCCCGCGGAGTCCACCTACCGGCGGGAGATCCATGTCGTCGCGGTCCGCCCGCGCGCGGGCAACGACGTCTACGACACCGTGGGCGCCCGCCTGGGCATGGCCCGCCGGCCGCTGAGCGCACGCACCCACGCGGCACGCTCCCGCTCTCCGCAGCTGACCACCCGCGGCCCCGTACCCCGCCCCGGACCGTCACCCGCGATCGCACCGCCCGGCGTTCCCCGCTTGGCGCGGAACGCCGCGCCACCTCGCACCCGATGACCGCACGGAGACCTGCCCATGCCTTCTGAACCCGCCCCGGCCGCAGTCCGGCGTGCGGTATCCCCCCTCGACCAGCGCGTCGAAGCCGCCACCGGCTACGACATCGACACCCTGTGGACCTACCGCGACCGTGGTGTTCTCGACGAACCCCACGCCGAACTGGTCGACCGGCACCGCGAGCTGTCCGCTGCCCAGACCGGTGTCACCTTCCACCTCCGGCTCCTTGCCCGTCTGACCAGCGGCGAGTTCCCTGTCGACTACGCGCTGCTCGACCGCATCGACCGCACCGTCGATCAACTCAAGGATGCGGTCGGCGTGCAGGAAACCACAGCCCGCTGGGTGCTCGCGCTACTGGAGCCCATCGAGGCCGCCGCAGCGGCCACGACGCCGGACGAACGCACGCTCTCCACCGATGACCAGGCAGCGCTGCTTGCGCTCGCGGGCGGAGCCAAGCTCCACGAACACCTCCTGACCGGCCGCGTGTCCGTGGCCACTGCCTCCGGCACCCGCATCCCGCACACCACGCTGCAGAGGCTGGAAGAGGCCGGCCTCGCCGTCCGGGACACCAGCCACCCCACGCACGCCGGCCAGCCGGTCGCCCTGACCGACGCCGGACGTGCCGCGCTGCTCGCAGCCCGCCGGGCGCCGGTGTCTCCGGCGCCACTGCCCTCGGCTCGGCCTGGGGCATGGCCGTCCACTTCCCCGCAGCGGCGTTGAGCTTCACCGAAAGGCCCTTGTTGTCCACTACCGATCCGGCGCCGCACCAAATGCGCATTCCCGGAGTCGACGTCGGCCACGACGACCTCGACACCGACAACGAGGTCAGCCTCGACTTCTACCGGCAGGTCACCTTCCACGACGACACGCTGGTGCCCCTGGCGCAACACCACACCGTCGACGGCGTACACAGCTACTACGTCCTGTTCGACCGTTCTGCCACCTGGGGAATCCCCGGTGAACCTCAACTGATCGCAGTTCACCTGCAACGGGACCGGACGCAGCGGCCCGTCAGCTTCCAGCAGGCCCCGATGCCGCTGGCCGCGATGGCACAGTCCTGGCTCATCCGACGCGGCTGCCCGCCCGACGCAATCGGCCTCAACCCCAAGCTGGGGCCCCCGCCGGCGGACGAGAGGACGCGCGCGCTGGAGCGACGCCTCGCGGGCGACGGCGACCACTACGCGATGGGCCACTCCTACACCCGAGACGACCCGGACGACATGGTCGTCGTCGTGGTGCTGCGCGCCCTGGACGAGCAAGCTGCCTCGCCGTTCCGCGTCGTGGTCGAGGAAGTCGACACCGACGCCTGGACGCACACCTTGCGCGAGGGCGGCTTCGACACCGCTGACGAGGCACTGCAATGGTGCGACGACCGGCTCACCGTCGAGGCCAGCCCTCTGCCGCCAGTCCGCCCGGCAGCTGCGGCCCGCCGTCCCGCCGGCTTGCCCACAGGTCCTGCTGCGCGCCCGCCCGGCCGCTCCCGCTGAGCACACCGGGTACCGGAAGCGGCGGAACATAACCGACGATCGCCGGTTAGCCAAACCGGCCATTCCCCGGACTCTTATACAGCCGCCGGGAAAACCCCGCAGCGACCTCTTTCCCTGTAATCACCATGCCTTCTCGGAGGTTTCTTCCGCATGCGCTCCACTCGAATTGCCGTATCCGCAGCGATGCTCGGCGCGCTCGCCCTGCCGGTGCTGGCAGCCACCACCGCCAGCGCGGCCCCCACCGCCGTCACCGCGGCCTCCTACACCAGTTGCTCCTCGCAGCCGCCGCTGCCGTACACGGTCCACACCACCGCCGTGACCATCCGGTCCAAGGCCACCACGAAGTCCACCGCGGTGGGCGTGCTGTACCGGCGCCACAAGTTCACCGTGGCCAAGAAGAGCGGCAACTGGCTCTACATCACCGACAAGACCACGGGCGTCAAGGGCTGGGTCTCCGGTACCTACGTCTACCGCGACGTCCGCATGTGCCTGGACTGACAGCCACACACCCAGCGCCGAAAGGCCATCCCCACCGGCACCTGTGCATTCCAAGCATCCCGAAAGGAGTGTTCCTTTGGCTGACGGAATTCCCGATGGCGACGAGGACGTCGTGGGCGTTCTCACCGGGCATGTCGAAGCCCACTTCGGCATGAAACTGGCCCAGCTGAAGGCTGCGGTCGCGGCCGCGCCGACGGTGAATCCCGGCGCCACCGGCGTCATCCGGTGGCACGGCCTCCTCGTCGAGGCCCAGTCGGTGCTCGACCGCGCGGAGGACGACCTCCTCACCGCTCTGGAATCCCAGCCCAGCGAGGTCGACGACCCGACGATGGATCTCGCCCACCGGGTGAACGCTGCCGTCGCCGTTCGTGATGGGCGGGCGCAGGTCCTGCGGTGGCTCCTCGACCCGGACGCTCCGGGGAGGAAGGGGCTCGCCGCCCAGCATCTGGCACGCCTGCGCGCGCGAACCGGGCCGGCGGTCCAGACCGGCATTCCGCTCCGACCCGCAGGTGTAGCTCCGTCGGTGCCGGTGCCTTCTGAGGGAAGGGCCCTGCGATGAGCAGGTTCAAGGCCAGCACCATGGACGGCGATCTGCAGACCGCCTTCGGTGTCTCCGTGCCCGAGCTGCATGAGGCTGCTGCTGGATCCGATACCTCTCCCGCGCTCAGGCACGCCCTGGAGCTGCGCTCCTTCCTCGCTATGGTCGAGGAGCAGGTCGCCCTCGTTCGCGACCGCGTACACGCGGATATGCATCCGGACCGCGACATGGGCCAGCTGTCGGCGGACAAGCTCCGCTTCGACGCGCAATGGCTGGAAGCGGCGCTCGATGCCCGGGGCAGCTACCGCGCCGCGCTCGACGAGCTGCTGCGCACCATGCCCCCGCTTGACCAGCAGGCGCGCCCAGTTCGAACCACGCAGCCCAGGGCCACCGCCACGCTGCCCCCTTCCGCCGCCCCGGCACCCCCGCGTGCCGGGGCGGCCCGGGCCCGCCGACCGTGAAAGTCCCCGCTTGCACCCCACCTCCGCCGAGATAGCCGGACGGATCGAGGACCTCTACGGCGCACCGATCGCCGCACTCGAATCCCGCGTGCGCGATAAGCCGCCCGGCATGCTCTCCGCCCTGCTCGGCATGCACGCCGACCTCGCCCTCGCCGAAGGAAGCATCGACCTCCACCGCGACCACCTGGCCCGGTTCATCCACCCCGAGCGGCAGATCGGCCGACACGAGGTCTCCCACCTCCTCGACGGCTCCCGCCAGCTCGCGGCAGCAGTCGCCGTCCGCGACGTACAGGCCAAGTCGATCTCCGCCGTCCTGCAGAGCCTCGCCCGCCTCCCGGCCCCCTCCCCGCCGACCGCGACGACCTCCCCACCGACTCCGCCTCGCACAGCCGAGAGCACGGCGCGAAGCCGCTGACCGGCTGCCGAGTTCCCCTCCCCACCCAGGAGTTCCTTCCTTGACCGCCACCGCACTGCCCCCCGACACCGACGCCGACATCGCCCGGGTCACCGAGGCCCTCGCCATGATCACCCCGCGCTGGAACGTGCGGATCCTGCTCGCGCTGGCCGGACCGCCCCAGCGCTACAGCGAACTGGCGGCCAAGGTGTCCTGGCTGCAGGGCGGCCAGCTCCACCCCAAACTGAAGGCGCTCTGCGACTCCGGGCTCGTCCAGCGCACCGAGCACACCTCCCGGCACGTCACCTACTCCCACACCGACCGCGGCGCGGCCCTTCTGCCGGTCCTGCCACTGATCGTCACCTGGGCCGAGGCACACCTGGAGACGCCGGACCGCCCGCTGCCCGCGATCGAGCAGATCGAGGACAGCCTCACCCTGCTCACCCGCCGCCACGCCGCCGCCATCCTGTGGGCGCTCAAGACCCGCACGGAGGTCAGCGGCCGGGCCCTGGCCAGCATCGTCATGCCCTCCAGCGACTCGACCAACATCTACCCGCCGCTGCGCCAGCTCGTCGCGGACGGCCTGGTGCACACGGAGGGCCTCGGCGCGCCCTACCGGCTGTCCGCAGCGGGCGAGGGCCTGGGGCCCGTCCTCGGCGCGCTGTCCGCATGGTCCGCCGGGAAGTCCCTCGACCAGGCGGCCCGGCACCCCGTGTGGGGGCGCCCGAAGACGATGCCCGTGGCGAAGCCGTGGGTCAGCAACCAGTCCCGGTCGACCCCCGCGACGCCCCCGCACCGTCAGACCGGGGCGTCCCCCCGCCCGACCTGGCAGAGCGGGGCTCTCTTCTCCCACGCCGCCGCCCGCCCCCTGGAGGCACTTGCCGCGGGAGGCCCACGCCGATGACCACTCTCTTCACCCGGCCCGAACTGCACGCCGCCGTACGGCTGCTGGCCTCCCGCTCCCTGATCCGGCTCATCACCGAGATCGACGGCAACGGGGCGATACCGCCCCGACGGCTGGCCAGCACCCTCCCCGACGTCTCTCGCCACCGCCTGCGCCGCACCACCGAAGCAGCCCGCGCCCACGGTCTCATCCGAGTCGTTCCCGGCGCCGGCCTCGAACTGACCGAGGCAGGCATGGAGTTGGCCGACCTTTACGACGCGAGCGCCCGCTGGGCCCGCCACCACACCTACCCGGCGCCGACCTGCGACTTCACCAGCCGCATCCGTCACTGCCTCCGCCTGCTGGAGCCCTCGATCGCCACCGAGCCCTCCGACAGCCCTGGCTACCCGCACGTCGTGCAACGGCCCACTGCCGAGGCCGAGGAGGACCTGGCCCGCCCGCGCGCCCTGCTGACCCGGTGGCTGACCGCCCACCCGCAAAACGTCGGCCCGCGTTCGGAGCCTGCCGCGTGAGCACAAGCGCCGCACCCCGGCACGCACCCCACACGGGTGGACCGCTGCGCAGCGTCTACCTGCCACGTTCGGCAAGCGCCCTCACCTCGGCCATGGCCACCTACGGCATCCCCCTGCTGGTCCTGGCCACGACCCGCTCGGCCGCGCTGACGGGCCTCGCATTCGCCCTGGAATGGGTTCCGAGACTCGCCGCGTTCGGATGGGCCGGCGCTCTCGTAGACCGGCGCGGGTCATCAAGCGTGGCCTTCCTCGCCTCCCTGGGACGCGCGCTGGCCCTGGCCGCCGGAGCGGTACTCCTGCACCTCCATCCCTCCGGCACCACGGCCAGCGCGACCGTGATGGCGCTCGCAGCCACCACCGGGGTCCTCACCGAGTTCAGCTACGTCGCCGCCGAAACCGCCGGCGCCGCTGCCGGCCGCAGGGCGGGCACGCGGGCCCACCGGGTCCAGGCGGTCCTGTTCGGAATCGACCAGACCGCGACCCTGACCGGCCCGGCCCTCGCCGGCCTCCTCCTGCTCACCGGCCCAGCCCCCATGCTCACGGTGATCGCCGCACTCTCGCTCCTCACCGCGCTGCTCGCCCTGCGCCCACATACCGCACCCGCCGTCCCGGCCCGGGGAGCGAAGGCACAGACAGGCACGGGCCTGCTCATCGGGCTGCGCACTATCCGCTCGCTGCCCGCGCTCGGCTGGCTCGTGACCGGCCTGACTCTCTCCAACCTGGCCGGCGCCGTCCTCCAGGCGGCCGGTCCCGTCATCGTCGTCAACCACTACGGGCAGTCCACCACCGCAGTCGGCCTGCTCTGGTCCGCCGCTGCCGCAGCGACCCTCCTCAGCATCACGCTGTGCCGGTTCGCGATCGACCGCTGCGGCCTGTGGCCGGTCGGCGTCGCCTGCGCCGCCCTCGCCTCGCTCGCCTGCTTCGCCACCGCCCGAGCCCCGGACTACCTGACCTATCTGCTCCTGGTCGCGGTCCTGATGGCCGCCGACGGCGGCATGACAGTGGTACTGCGCACTCTGCGCTCCCGCCTGATCCCGCCGGACAAGTTCGGCAGCACCCTCTCGGCCACCATCCTCATCCTGCTGCTGCCCTACCCCGTCGCCGGTGTACTCACCGCCCTGACCCCACCCGACGCGCTCGGCCCCGTCATCACCGCGTGCGCTGTCCTGCAGGCCCTCGGACTGGCCACCGCCTTCGTTCGCCTGCGTACCGATCCCGCCCTGCGCACCTGACCCGCGCACATCTCGAGCCTGTGGAGAACTCGCCCATGTCCACTGCCATTTCCTGGGCGAACCGTACGAACGGTCGCACCATCACCGAGCGGTTCTACGCCTTCGACGCCGAGCACCCGCACGTCTACCGCGAGCTGGAACGCATGGCCGCCCGACGTCTTGCAGGTGGTGCCACGCGCGTCAGCCTCAAGGACCTCTTCGAAGACCTGCGCCGTCAACTCCCTTACGGAGTAGCCGGGCTGAACAACAACTTTACCGCCCTGTACGCCCGTCGGTTGATCGCCGCCCACCCCCACTGGGCGAGCGCGTTCGAGCTGCGCCGCCGCCGTTCCGCCTGACACCCCCAGCACCTGATCCTGTCGTCCACCGTCTCGGAGAACTCCTACTTGTCCGCTCGCCCCCGCCTGCTCGTCGTCTCCGCAGGCGATCAGACGCTGCGCGGCTACTGCCTTGAGCAGGCCGCCGCCGCGTACGACATCGTCCTGCTGACCAGCACCGAACCGTCATGGGAGAAGCCCTACATCGTCGACCACGCCGTCGCCGATCTCCACGACACCACCGAACTGCTCGCCGCCGGCCGGGCCCTCGCCGCGCGCCACCACCTCGCCGGCATCGTCACCTGGGACGAGTGGCACCTCATCTCCACCGCCCGTCTCGCCCGCGCCCTGGACCTCCCCGCGAACTCCGTCGAGGTGATGCGCGCCTGCCGCAACAAAGCCACCGCCCGCTCCCTGTTCGCCCGCCACGGGGTGCCGTCAGCTCGGTCGGTGAAGGTCCGGACCTTGACGGAGGCATCACGGGCAATCTCGAGCCTGGGCTATCCGGCCGTCATCAAGCCCACCGCGTTCGCCGGCAGCATCGGCGTGATCCGCGTCGACCACGCCGACGAGCTGCCCGCCGCCTTCGAGTTCGCCTCATCCGGCGCGAGCCGCAGCCGCGAGGACACTGACGTCCTGATCGAGGAGTACCTCGACGGCCCGGAGGTCTCCGTCGAGTGCGTCACCCGCTGCGGCGTGACCACCGCCGTCGCCGTGACCCGCAAGCAGCTGGGCCCCGCACCGTATTTCGACGAGACCGGGCATACCGTCGACGCCGCCGACCCGCTCCTGCCGCAGGTCGCCCCCGCCGCCGCTGCCGCAATCAAGGCCCTGGGAATCACCGACGGCGTGCAACACGTCGAGATGCGCCTAGTGGGCGGGCGCCCCCGGCTGATCGAGGTCAACGCACGTATCGGCGGCGACATGATCGGTCACCTCGTCCGCCTTGCCACCGGCATCGACCTGCCCAAGGCCGCAGCCGACACTGCCTGCGGCCGAGTGCCGGACCTCACCCCTACCCGCAACGGGGCCGCGGGCATCCGCCTGCTCTACCCGGCCGCCTCCGGCACCCTCACCGCGCGGCACATCAACCAGCCGTTCGCCGCGCACACCCCCTGGCTTCGTCAGGTGCAGTGGATCCGCGAGATCGGCGAGCCGATCCTCCTGCCTCCCCAGGGCGACGTTTTCACCGCGAGGGCCGGCTTCTACATCGTCACCGGCCGCAACACCACCGAGGTCAACGAGCGCCTCGACACCGCTGCCGCCGAAATCACCGTGACCACGCGGGCGGACCGATGAAACCCCAGCCCGATCCGGGCCGCGACATCGACGGCGACGTCTTCGTCTCCCCCGCTACCTCGCGGGCAGTACCGCCATCGGCGACCCCGCTCTCGCCCCCCTCCTCAACCTCGGCTTCGAACTCCGCCACGACGACCTCGGCAACGCGTACGTGACCGCTCCCGACCGGAGCGCGCGTCTGGGGTACCTGCCCGAAGGCGAGGACGACGGACTCTGGCGCATCAACGCCTACAACGACCCGTTCGCCCCTCCGGTCTGGGGCGCCTGCTTCAACGGCCGCGTCCCCACCGAGTTCGTCACCGCCTTCACCACCGCACTCGCCTCCGCCTACGAGCGCGGCCCCGACGCCTACCTCGCCCGGCCGATCGCCGGCACCGACGAACACGATCCCTTCCAAGTGGTCGTCCCCCTCATCAAGCACGGCTGGCAGTTCGAACACCCCCGCTGGAACGTCTACGCCCTCCAGGCCCCGGACGCACGCGCTGGCCTGGAGTACGCCACCGGAGACCTCGACCCGAAAGCCGAGCTGACCACCCGCGAAGCCCGCTGGCAGCTGTGGGCAGGCAACTCCATCGACCGGCCCGCCTGGTACGCGACGGCCAGCACCGACACCCCCGTCGCTCTGCTCGCCGCCGTCACGCGCTGCGTCGCCGATCCGGCACCGCTGCCCCGCTGGCGCGAGGACAAGTCCAGCTACATCGAGGACATGGTCCAGCTCACGCCAATCCTTCCGCCGCAGCCGCCGGCCCCCACCCCGCTCGACGTACGGCGGGCCTCCGCAGCCCGCCGCCCCGCCGCGATCCCCGCGACCAGCGTCCCACGCTGGAGCACCACCAGCCGCCCGGCCCTGCCCGGCCCCCGCCGCTGACACCGACCGAACGCGACCGGAGATCTTCCCTGCCCCTGTCCCTGTACGCCCCGGAGTTCTTCGCCGAACTGTGCCTGCCCTTCGCCGACGGTACCGTCGTGGGCAACACCTACTTCGCCGCCCCAGCTCCGGAAGCCTCGTTGCGAATGCGGATCGACTTCATCCCCACCATCTACGCAGACACCTACGGCGGACTGCGCGTGGCGATCGTTCACCCGGACCGCGGCGAGATCGACGCAGTGGCGCTCAGCTTCCTGGACCACCAGACCTTCCACCGCCGCGACGAAGCTGCCAACATCCGCCCCGGTACGCACCGATACGGCACGTTCGACAAGTACCACCGCCCCGGGCGGCCACCATGGGACGGGGCCGTCACCACTGGGCTGAGGGACGCCATCGAGCAGTACACCACCGTCTGGTTCCCCGGCGCCTGGACCGCGACCGCGCCCACCCGCGCTGCGGGCCGGACCGCGCTCAGGGCCGCTGCCCCGCCGCCCGCAACGCACAGCACCAGCCGCACCCGCTGACCTCCTCTACTACTCAAGGAGCCCCATGCACACTCGATTCGTCGGTCTCGCGGTCCGAGCTGTCACCGTCGCGGCCGCGCTGACCGGGATGGTCACCTGGGCGCCGGTCGCGAACGCCGCCGAACCCGGCCTCGGGACTGGTGAGCTCGCATGTTCAGGTGTCGCGTATTCGCGGCCGAGCCCAGCTGGGAATCGCGCTGAGTGATGTGTGCGAGCTCGGCGGCACCCGGCAGCCTGCTGGTCGGCAATTGGCATGATGGGCGCGGCAAGTTCTCAGGTGTGTCTAGAGGAGCGACTGTGGCGTTCAAGACCGAAGCCGATTTCGGGGTCGCCGAACGGGATGAGTGGTCGTATTCGCCGGCTGTCGGCGTCGGACCGCTCCGGTTCGGTATGACCCTCGACGAACTGGTCGAGGCGGCTGCGATACTCGGCCAGACGAAGGTCAGCGATTGTGCACGGGACCACGCGATCTTCTCGCCGACTTGGAAGGTCGAAGTCCACCGTCGCGAGGCCGCTCCTTCTCCGCCTGCCGTCACGGCCTATGTGAGCCAGGCTGTGGGGCTGTTTTGCATCGCTGTCGACGCCGCGCGGGGTCCTCAGGTCGCGTACGACGGTCTCCCGCTGGTCGGGAGGGACATGGCGGAGCTGGAGAGCGACGCAATCGCCTATGCCGAGGCGATGGACGTGCAGTTTCGCATCATGCCCGAGGGCTATGCAGCACCGGATGATCCCGGGATCGTCATGCGCGCGCAACAGGTCGGGGAGGCCGTCCGCTCGCGTCCGCTGTTCATGGTGCCGCGCGATGGCGCGAATACTGAATGGGACTCGTTGCCCTCCGAGGAGTACCACGCCAATCCATGCCCTCCGAGGGGTACCGCGCCAACGGATAGTCCCTGGTCCAACATGGTGTGACCCATGCCTGTAGCGATCACTGACTGTGGTCACCGAGGCCGGCGGCACCTGGAGTCGATACGCGCCCGGAGACCACACACGGTGACACCAGACGCAAGCTCGCCGAGGCGTACGCGACACCTCAACATGCGGGCGGCCTACCAGTCAGGCCGTGTCACAGCGTCAAGTCCCTGATGGGCGGCACTGCCCGATGAAGCCCGTGAGCGCTTCATGCCAGCGTCGCTCGAAGAATTCCGCGGATGTCTCCTCGACGTGCAGGCCCTCGGCGTCTTCGAGCTCCGTCCATGACGGAACGCGCTCCGAGCTGAGCTCGACCGGGCCCTGCAGCGGGTGATCCCGATCGACGCGGACGAGTCGGCCATCCATGTACTGAGCCACTTTGCGCACCTCGTAGCCGTCCGTCCCGATCTCCGTGACGAACTCGAACGGCTCGTCGTCGTCCACCAGATAGTGGAGGGATACCAGGTACCACGGTCTGGGTTCCGCACCGTGTTTGCGCTGGAGCCGGGCGGCCAGCGTCTGCTGGGGCCAAGGAACAGCTGCTCGTGCAGATCGTCCGGACGTCGGAGCGGCGCCAGCGCGATGTGCTGTCCCGGCTCCGCCTGGAGCCCGGTCTCTCGCCCGCCGATGTCGCGCGGCTGCTGTGGCGGCAGCTCACGGCCCCTCGGCTGGCCGGTCAGGAACGGCTCTTCTTCGAAATCTGCGGGCACGCGCTGCGCGGCCGCCCCGAGGCCGCCCCGGTCCTCGAAGGGTTGGTGACGGACTGGCTGGAGCCGCTCGTGGCCGCCGAGGTCGGGGCGGGGGCCGACCCTGCCGTGGCCCGGAACCGGGCCAGGCTGGGACTCGCCACCGTCCGCGGCCTGCTGCTGGACCTGCTCGCCACCGGTGACCGCGCCGGCGTCGACGCGGCGATAGAGGAGTTCCTCCGGCTGTACTACGGCTCAGAGTGAGGAGATACCTTGCTGGGTGCGCAGCCGAGCAGGTGCGCCGCGGCGGTTCGGTCCGTCGTGGCATCGATGCGCCGTGATCTGGCCGCGTCCATGAATCCGACGGTACGTCCGGTGCCTCGGAACGGCAGGTCGGGAGGAGCCTCGGCAGCTGTAGGTTCTCAACTTCAATGTCAGGCGCCGACCCTGTGACCTGGATTTTCCCTTGAGTCTCACGATGTGTCGGCAGGCGGCTGTCTCAGATCGGTGTCATTTCCTCACGCTGTCCAGCAGGCTGCAACGCGGCCCGGAGCGTCACGAACCTGCATCGGCAACCATCCGTTCCACCCACTCACACACCTTCGTTGCACACGAACGTCCCGAGCGTCGTCGCCGACAAGCGCCAGCGGGACTACGGACGGGTTGATCAGCCCATAATTGGAGTCAGCGCCGAGCGACCCGGCGCATCGCACCCGCCCTGGGTGCACTCACCGCGATCGGAGAGCATCGTGACGAACAGCGCGTTGTGGCGAGTGGTTGACAACGAGAGTGGTACCCAGTCCATCGTCAGCACGCCCTCCGAGGCGGTCGCGTTCGTCAACAGCCGGTTCGACACCGATGACGACGAGCCGTTCAGCATCACCGAGGTCGGCCCCCTCCTTCCGAAGCCGCTCGAGGTCATCACCGCATGGGCAGCCAAGAAGGACGGCGAGCGAACCGACGGGCGTACTGCCCCGATCACCATCAGGCCGGTTGTGACGGACAACGCCAGCGAGTGCGACGACGTCGTGCTCTGGGACGACGTGTACGTCTCCTGGGACCACGACACGTACACCGTCGAGGAGCCGGACAGCTCCGACTACAGCGAGGCTTACAGCGCAACCGAGTTGAGCGCGATCCTCGACGAGTACGCCGACGACTACGAGTACGCGCCTGAAGGGCCCGACAGCCACAGGTGGCCGAAACCGGAAGAGTTGATCACCTACGGCGCCCAGGAGTGCGCCAAGCGGTTCGGGCACCTCGACGACGACGCCCTGCTGTGGCTCGCTGCCACCCGCATCACGCTCGCCGTGTGGCGCAACACACCCGTCGAGAACTGGCATGCCGGGAAGAGTCCGCTCCACGACGGCACAATGATGCGGATCAACGCGGCAACCACCCGACTCGTGCGCTCGATGCTGTCGTTCGACCATGTCGACTGGATCGGTCTCGGTCTCGCGATCGTCAACCCGTCCCGGGTTCTACCGACCGGGCAGTCCGTGCTCGAGCTCGGGCTGGCCTGCCACAACCCTGACGACCCGGCACACGAGGATGATCCGCGAGAAGAACTCGCGGAGATGGCACAGGCCGCGATCTCATGGGGGCGAAGGTACTGCCTTAGCGAGAAGGAGTTCGGCCTGCGAACCCTGATCGAATCCTTCTGCGCGACCGACAACGGCTGGTTCGGAGCACCGAGTTGGGGGCACATCGTCGATCGGTTCCTTACGGCTGTCGACGACCGGGAGAATGCGCACTGGCGCATGCACCGGGACAAGCCTTGGTTCGACGAGTGGTTCACCAACCGGCCGGCCGAGATTGCGGACACCACGGAATTTCGTCGGCTGCTCCTTGCCGGGCCCGACCTGCTGTCCGAGGAAGCCGCCGAATGGTGCGTGGATGGCGCCATCCGCTACGTCTGTCAAAAAAACCACGCAAACGGCTGCCCGCGGTGCGGTATCCCGCTGGCAACGGAGTCCTCAAACGAGTGACGGCAGTGGCCAGCGATTCTCAATCCGTGTCAGTTCGGCCAGTCACATGACATCGCGACTGAGCAAATGACCCGGGATCTGAGAGCCCACAGCGGCGTGCCGCGAGCCAGTTCGCCGGGGGCAGACAGGAAAGAGCACGGAAAGACTGGCCAACGTGTGCAAGAGCATGTCAACGTAGACAACCTTGCAAAACCCCAGGTCAGAGAGGTGATTGCCTTGAGCGTCATGCCCGACGCCCCTGGTTTCTCCACCACGATCGAGGCCCTGCGGCTGCGTAAATGGCAACTCGGTCCGGGTCAACCCACGCTTGTGACGGATCTGTTCTCCGCAGAAGATTTCCACCTGATCGTGGACGACCGCGCGGACGTGCACGTCAGCAGCAAGGACGGCAGGTTCTACCTCCGCTGGTTCCCGAACGGCCGTCCTGGCCCCGACGGGGAGGGATGGATCATCGCTGTCACCGGCACGGCCAGTGTTCCTGGCTACCGCATGGTGTTCGACACGGAGACGCCGGCCGACATCGTCGCCGCCGCCGTAGCGCGCGCGTTGGGGACCTCGCATCGCGTCTGACCGGCGTGCCGACAGGTAGTCCGTGCCCGGAGGACGCAGTTCGTGTCCACCGCTCACCGATCCCTGCCCCAGGAGGCTGTTCGTGACGTCCCCGGAGATGACCGTCCGCGAAGTGATCGACCTGCTGTCCGGCTGTGATCCGGACGCCCCGGTCCGCCAAGCCGTGAATCCCTACTTCCCGATGGCCCACCGGCTGGCGCAAATCGTACAGAGCGTGGATGAGACCGGCCGGACCGTCGTCTACCTCGCCGAGACAAACGACGCTGACGCGCAGCTCGGTCACCTGCCGCCCGAAGTTGCCGTCGCCCTGGCCTGGCAGAGTTCCGTCCAGGCGCCCCCGCGCCGTCCCCGCCGTACTGCCGGCGGCCAGTAGAACCGCATCGAGCCCTTGGAGGCGCCCCTGTACCCCGACGTTCCTCTCTCTCCGTCCGCTTCGTCTGGCGGCCAGCCCGCGTTCTGGGTCGGTCCCCGGCATCTGGCCGGTGACGACGGGCTCCTCTACGACACCGTCGCCGACACGCTCTCCGGCCTGGGTTGGACGAGCCTGACGATCGTCCGCGGACGGCACGAACCGCACGACACGGACGAGGATCGCCAGGTCCTGCGCAGCACCGTCCTGCACATCAGCCCGGACACGCTGCGATGGGCCCAGTGGAGCTTGGCCGACGAGCCGTTCCTTCTGGGCGACCTCCCGATCGCATGGCAGATCTCCGCCCGAGCCGAGACGGGCAGCCCCGTCGCCCAGTGGTCGGCCTACTTCACCCCCGACGTCCCGGGCGAGGCCGTGGCCGACTTCCTGGTCGCGCTCGACGCACGCGACCAGCCTGCCGAACCCTTGGGGAGACCCGAACAGGTCCTCGACGCCGTCGCCACGCACGGCTGGCTCCGCGACATCGACAGGCCCCAGGCGGCAGCGACGGACCCCACGTTCGCCTCGCACCTCAGCCTCGGCGACGTGCCACCTCTCATCCAGGACGCCGACCCGCGCGTCCTGACCACTGCAGCCGACGAGCCGGGACCGGCCGGGTGGCAGGCATGGGCCGAGCCCGCGCTCGGCGCCCCATGCCTGTGGGCGGTGTCCTTCGGCCCGAGTGTCCCGCACGACATCGTGGCCGTCTTCGCCTCATCCATCAGCTCGACCGCACCGGTCCTGCGCCGGGTGCTGCCCGAGGCCACACGGGAGCGACTCCTGCGCGCTCCAGCCAGCTGAGGGGGCGAGGCCGTCCGCGTCTTTCGCCCGTCATACGAGAAGCTCGGCCACCTCGCATCGAG